>JAJCZW010000136.1 GCA_029262155.1 Gemmatimonadota bacterium | reverse complement strand
AGAACCGAGCCTCCGCGGCACAGATCTCGGGGAATCGCTCGGCAACAGCCAGAATGGGACAGTTGTACTCCACTAATGCCCCAACCCCATCCTCCGAATCCTCCACTCCATGCCATTCCGGCATGTACCCCTCTTCCGCCAGGTAACGGGCGACCACTTGAGCCCGCTCATCCGGGGAACGATCCTGCAACTCCTCCCGCAACCGCGAAGCGACCTCCCTAAACCGGGCTTCGAACAGGGCGACGGCAGCTTCTCGGCCGTCGCGTGCGATCAGATGATCGAGCACATGATCGAGGGTCTGCTGATATCGCCGGGGAAAAAGAGCCTCGCCCGATTCGTTCAGCCGATACAGAAAAGCCGGGGCCCCTACCCCCTTGTATTCCCGAACGTGGCTGATCAGATCGGCAGACTCCAGCTCCTTCAGGTGGTGGCGAATCGCGTTCAGCGACATCTCCATGCGGTCGGCCAGGTCCTTGGCCGTAACCGGTTGCAGTCGCTTTAGTTCGACGAGCACGTTGCCCCTGGCTCCTCGAAGTCCGCCGGGGGAATTGTTCCCATCGCTCTGCGCAAATCCATTGCTGCCCATGGGGCAATTCTACAACGGTATAGGCCTCTTTGTCAATATTTATTGGTGTAATTGGTGCGAATACACATAAGTGGTTACGGCATGACAATTTGACTAGACATAGATTGGGCTGGAGTGATGATGGACCATTTTAGTAGTAGCTATAGCTACTACTATCGTGAATTCATCTCTCGTCTTGTCCGCAGCCTAGTTTTTGCCGACATTTGATCTATGACTATTCATCGTATTCGATTGCTGGGAGATCCGGTTCTTCGAAGCCGGTGCGAGGCGATCTCCAAACCTCGTTCGGCCGCGGTTCGGGTAATTGTCGACGACTTACGGGAAACGCTCCGCGATTGGAAGTCCCGCTTTGGGTCGGGCCGGGCGATCGCTGCACCTCAGATTGGCGCACCGGTCCGAATCGTCTATGTCGAAATGGACAAACCCTGGACTTTGATTAACCCGGAGATCGTCGAAGTCGGCTCCGACGACGTTAACGTCTGGGACGACTGCTTCTCTTTCCCTAATCTCCTGGTCCGAGTTACCCGAGCGCACGCGATCCGGGTTCGGTATACCAACCTCAAGGGTGAATCCCGTGAGGTTGACCTCGAAGGGGACCGGGCCGAGCTGCTCCAACACGAGATCGATCACCTGGATGGGGTTCTTGCCGTCGACCGCGCGCATGGACCCGATCCGTTCTGTCTCCGGGAGGAGTGGAACCGTCTCTACACCTCTCAGGACCGGTACGGTGAACCGGAGCCACGTTCGGACCTGCTCACCAACCCGGTATTGTTAGAGATATAGCGTTAGGGCTGAACTGGTCGTTTCGTCAGTAGAATCGCGATCGGTGGGGTAGGGCATCGGTCGGCTCTCGCGGTGCACGAGGAACTCATGGGCCAGATGATCGAGTATCCGATAAATGGTACCACCGGGTCAGGATACCTGAGTGTTCCACCGTCCGGATCGGGGCCCGGGCTGATCGTGATTCATGAGTGGTGGGGCCTGGTGGATCATATCAAACAGGTCGTTGATCGTTTTGCCGAGGCGGGGTTCGTTGCGCTTGCACCAGACCACTATCACGGAGAGACGACTGCCAGCCCGGACAGCGCGGCCAAGCTCTTCATGGCACTTCAGATCGGCGAGGCCGGGAAGGAGTTACGCGGAGCCGCCGAGTATCTCCTTGCCCAGGAGACGGTGAAGCCCAAGGCGGTCGGAGCGGTCGGATTCTGTATGGGCGGACAGCTCGCGCTCTACTGTGCCGCCGAGCACCCCGATCGGATTCGTGCAGCCGTGGACTTCTACGGGATTCACCCGAACGTGCAGATCGATCCCAGCCACGTGGGAGCCCCTGTGTTAGGTCATTTCGGGTCGCACGACGACTCGATTCCCCTTGAGCAGATCAATGACTTCGCCCGGGAGGTGAACGTCAGTGGAGGTTCGATGGTGGTGCATGTCTACGAAGCCGGGCATGCCTTCTTTAACGACACTCGGCCAGGGGTCTACAACCCAGAGGCCGCCGCGCTCGCGTGGGACCGCACCTTGATGTTTCTCCGCCACACGCTCTATCCCAGTTAACCTTACCGTTTCTTGCTCTAGAACCATCGCCCCACCCGCACAAACGCGGCGCCTCTTCCGTTGGTCGCGACTCCATAGTCGAACGCGACCAGTCCGATGGGTGTTTCCGCTCCAATACCTGCCCGAACTCCCCCCAACCAGCCATCCGACCCGAGAAGTGACTCGCCGCTTGCGGTTCGTCCCAGGGCGGTCAGAACCCGGATCGCCACCGGTCCTCGGATCCGGCGGCTCAGCTGGACGCTACTGAATACCTCCCGGTCGCCCCGCCGTTCACCCAGATGCAAGCCGGGGAAGCCCCCGTTCCCTCCCAGTGGGAAGGCGGTCTCCAGCGGCAAGTCCTCCCCCCAGCCGATGCGAACGGTCGGCTGCACCGTCGTACGGCCGGTACCGAATCGAGGAGAGATCTCCAGGGTGAGCCGGCGGAACGCTCGGCTCACCACCAGCTCACCCAGGAGTTGGGGACGTCGTTTCGCCTCATCTTCCCACTCCACCCGAAGCACCCCACCCGCGCTCCGTCGGGTGGAGCGATCCGGGGCACGCCACCACCTCGCATCGAGACCCGCCCGTACCGTCACGCGTCCACCGACCGCTTGTTCCACTCCTGCGAAGCCGATCACCTCCTTGGTATCCAACTCATCGAGTTCACTCCCATCGGACGTGAAGGCCCGGACATCCTCCGACCCGATCAAGAGCGAGACCATCGGCGTGGTCCGGTGCCGGCCGAACCCGTAGTTCCGCCGGAGGGCAACCTGGGCATCGCGACGAAAGGTCCCCAGCGCCACCACACCACTCACCTCGAATCCGGCTCTGGACTCCAAGCGGCTGAGCAACCCAAGCCAGATCCGACCACCTAGTTCGTTGTCGTAGGCCAAGCCGAGCCCGGCGACGCGCCGTGGAGCGTGGCGCAGAGTGACATCGAACGCGATCGAATCACCCTGCGCCCCAGGACCTAGCCACACCGCACGGTACGGCTCCATATCGGCCATGCCGATCAGGGCAATCCGGAGCTGGGTTGGGTCGACCAGTTGGCCTTCTTCAATCGGCAGTGTCTTCCCAATGAAATCCCGATCGTGATCCTGATTCCCGTTGACACCGAACCGCGCAAGGATACGGCGGGGCAGGGGGTTCGGCGCCGGCTCTTCACTCGCACCCTGTGATAGGGACAGTGGCGTGACCCCCGTCAGGCGGCACGGCCAGGTCCCCAAGGCCTGCTCGGCAGCGGTTTGCCCGATGGCGATCAGCTTTCCCATCGAGGTGAGACTGAAATCGAGACTCCGAAAGGAATCGACCGGAGGCCGGATCCAGAGCTCCGCCGGGCCGATCGAATCACGCGGTTGTTGAAACAGAAACCCGAGGAGTTGATCGGCCACCTCGATGGGGGCGGTGACATCGAGCGAATCGCTTGGACGTTCGGTCACATCGGAGACGATGACACGCATCCCGGGGAACTGTCGCGCAACCCTCACCGGGATGTTCGCCGAGAGGCCACCGTCGATCAACGGCCGACGATCGATCACCTCTGGCGGGAAGATGAGGGGGATCGCGGCACTGGCCCGAACAGCTTGGGCGAGGTCGCCGCCGGCCAGCACGACCGGCTGCCGGTTTCGGAGGTCGGTGGCAACCGCCCGATAGGGAATGGGGAGACGGTCGAAATCGCCGCGGGCCAGCAGGTTCCCCCGAAGCATGGCGGCATTGATCAGGGCGTTGATCTCGGTCTCACGGACCGCCGCCGTCTGTAAGGCAAACCCGCGCTCGCCCTGCTCCCAGACAACGAGAGGCAGCAATGACCCCCAGGCGTTTCGTCGAGACGGTTCGTAGCTCTTGAAAAGCGAGGTGAGCGGAAGGGCCCGGGCCAGGGAATCGATAACGCGAGCCGGGTACCCGCTCGCATACAACCCACCGACGATGGCCCCCATACTGGTTCCGACGATCAGGGCGGGTCTGATTCCTGATCGCTCTAGCGTTTCGATCACCCCGATGTGGGCGAACCCCTTCGCTCCACCGCCCGAGAGGACCAGCGCAACCGGCGCCGGATCACATCGATTCTGACCAGAAACGCTGCCTGGCGAGAGGGCCGAAAGGAACATTATCCCGTAGCCCAGCAGAAAACCCTTGCGCCGTACAGCGTCGCTTCTTATCTCTTGTCGAGCGCGCCCGTTATAGGTAGGTGTTTCGCCGTTCCACCGTTGTAGCCACCTGGGGAACAATCTGTTCCGTCGAGGAGTCAAATTCATGACGTATGTGATCATCGAAACTTGCATTGGGGTCAAGGACAAGGCCTGTGTTGATGTTTGCCCCGTCGACTGTATTTACGAAGGGGAGGACCAACTCTATATCCACCCTGATGAATGTATCGACTGTGGAGCCTGCGAGCCCGAGTGTCCGGTGACCGCCATCTTCCCCGAAGAGGACGTCCCGCCCGAAATGGAGAGCTACATCGAAAAAAATAGGGTCGTCTTTGAAGGGGACGACCCTCCCGGACTGCCTGTTCGGTAGCAATCCTGGAGGCTTTTGGCGGGGCTAGACGAGAAGGAGCCCTCGGTCCGCGAACGGGCCGAGGGCTTTTCTGTGGGGGGAGGGTATAACGTTGCAGCGCTGATTTGGCGAACGCCTGATCGGGTCGCTACAACTATCAAGACGCTCAAATCGGGTTATTGGTTTCATTTCGAACCCCCAGGAACTCTCCCACGAGATGTGCCGTCTGGTCCGGATCCTCAATCGGCCCCAGGTGACCGACCCCCTCCATGATCTCGAATTCTGCGCCTGGAATCTCGCTCGCCAGGCCCTCAATCACCGGGGGTGGCGTGATTCGATCCAATGCGCCGCCAAGAACCAGGGTAGGAAGTCCTTCGAGGGTGGGGAGAAGAGGCCGACTATCGGGTCGGTCCCGGAGTGCAATCAGGGCGCCCAGCGCTCCTGCCAGCGGGGTCCGATCGATCACATCGCGCACGATGGGTTGGAGTGACCCCGGTTGGTCGTTGCCCAGGTGGCCCAAGAGAAGCGGAAGCATCGTTTCAGAAAGGACTTCAACCCCACGCTCCCGAATGCTCGTCGCCATGCGGTCCCGGGTGGATTGACTCGCCTGGTCATCGGGAGTGGCCTGGGTCGAGATAAGGATCAAGCCTTGGACTCGATTTCGGGCTTGCCGGAGCATCTCAAAGGCGATGTAGCCGCCCATGGAAAGACCGCACAGGACAACCGACTCAATCTTGAGGGTGTCGAGAAGGGCGATCATATCCCGGGCATACGTCGCCATCGAATAGCCCACATCGGGGGCATCTGAGTCGCCGAATCCCCTCAAGTCGGGCGCGATCCCGCTTAGGGCCGACAGGCGGTCCTCCAGCGGTCGCCAGAGCGAACGGTCGAGGGGAAAACCATGCAGGAAAAGCACCGGGGTGCCGGACCCCCATCGCTCCACGACGAGACCGACGCCGTTCACCGTGATCCGTTCCGCCGGAAGTATGATACCAGCTTGGCGGAACCCCTGGGCCACACCTTCCGGTATCGGGACTGGTTTCCCGGTGGCATCGATCAGCACGAAGGTGAATGTGCCGTCGGCGACTATGGCCTTGGACTCTTTCTGCCGCGCCACCTGACGCATACTGAAGGAGGTCCTGCCCCGATGGAGCACTTCGACATCGAACTGGAGGACATCCCCCGGAAATGCCGGGCTTTGGTAGTCCAACTCCGCCCGTCTCACGGCCGGCCATACCCCGTGGCGCCGAAAGAGGTCGGTTCCAGGGCCACGACCGATGAGATCCCAGCGGGCGCGTTCGAAAAGGGTGAGCACTGAAGCCTGGTTCAGGTGCCCGAACGCATCGCATGAGTCGGGGTAGACGGTCAGTTCAACGTCGGTCATCTTGTCCAAAGTACGCCATGACTCCGGGCCTTCGCCATACCGCTCCGGCGATCTCAGAGCGCCTCAACTACTTTACCGCTCGACATTACCCACCGAAGGGACCGTATGCCTCCGACAACTGACTACATCCGCCACGCGGCACGGCTCACTCGTAAACTACACGCCGAAGCGAGCTTAGGGTCGCCCCCTGTGCCCGACGCCGAGTTCTGGAAGACCCTTGCCAAAGCCCTCGACGAAGTTGTCGAAGGACTCGAGCAGAACGCCCGAGGGGAATGACGTGCCACCACCCGGCCGCCTGGAACCGTTGACTGTCACGACAGAGGAGGCGCTCGAGAGCCTGCTTCAATCCTGTCGGGAATCGCCATTGATCGCGGTCGATACCGAGGCGGCAAGCTTTCATCGTTACCTGGACCGGATGTACCTGATCCAAATCTCGACCCGCGAGATCACCGCGGTGATCGACCCCGTTGCGATCCAAGATCTTTCGGAGTTTGGTGAGATCCTCGCTGACCCAACCCGCGAAATCGTCTTTCACGATGGCGACTACGATTTGCGGCTCATGGATCGACAGTATGGCTACCACGCGTGCAATCTTTTCGATACTCGTATCGGCGCCCAGTTTCTCAACGAACCTGGGATCGGACTTGCGGCACTCCTCGCCAAATACCTCGATATCACAGCTGACAAGCGTTTTCAGCGAGCCGATTGGTCGGCGCGCCCTCTCTCGCCCGAGATGCTCTCCTACGCCGCCACCGATACCCATTACCTCCTTGAACTCCGCGACATCCTGCGGGATCAACTCCTCCAGCAGGGACGGCTCTCCTGGTGCGAAGAAGAGTTTGAACACCTCGAGAAGGTGCGCTGGACAGGATCGGATGATAGAGACAGCGGGTTTTTCAGGATCAAGGGCGCCAAGGACCTCACCTCGAAACAACTCGCGGTGCTACGAGAGATCTGGCGATGGCGCGAGCGAGTCGCCTCTCGCTTAGACCGAGCAGCCTTCCGGATACTCGGCAATGAAGCAATGCTCGACTTGGCAAGGAATCCAGTTGAGCGACCCGAAGACTTGGTGGGTCGCAAGGGGATCGGATCGCAGTCGGCCGGCCGAAAGGGCAGGGAACTCGTCGCCGCTATCCGACGCGGACTGCGAGTACCTGAGAAGGACTACCCTCACTTCGAACGCACCCTACGCCGACCGGTAGATCGGGAAGTCCAGGCGCGGTTAGCCCAACTCAAGAAGGCTCGGAACGCGGTCGCGGCCCGACTGGAGTTACCTCCGGGGGTTGTCTGTCCCAATGGCACGCTGGAGGAAGTCGCGAGGGCAGTTCCGGGGTCGTTGGAAGAACTGGCTCAACTCCCCAGCGTCAGGCGATGGCAGGCGGCAACCTTCGGGCAGGAACTCCTCGACGCCCTGCCGAAACTCAAAAGCCCATAAAGGCTTTCACCCGAGGGTCCATTCGTTCGGGTGTCCAGTACGGCTCCCACACCAACTCGATCTCCGCCTCAGTCACCTCTTCCAACTCTTCCAAGACCGATTTGGCATCTGCCAGGATTTCGGGGCCAACGGGGCATCCGGGCGAGGTCAGCGTCATCTTGACATGCACCCGCCCTTCTTCGGCGACTTCGACATCATATACCAAGCCTATGTCGATGATATTCAGGCCCAACTCTGGGTCTTTTACCTGCCGCAGAGCCTTTCGCGCGGTTTCCGCTGTGATCACCGGACTCTCCCTCAATGGGTTCAGCCTGCATTCTAGCGAGTTCTCGACGCTGGCGCACGAACAAGATATAGAAACGGTATGGTAGTTGTAACAACAACTACTTATTAGAAGCATCTACCAGCTCCTGGAGATGAACGGTTCTGTAGCGTATGGTGTCTATGAAGTTAAGCAGAGGATGCCGGTCCAGACCGTCCGGGTTTAGTCGAAACGAGGGTGATGTGGACGAAGCAGAACTAATCCAGGGTGCCAAGGATGGGGACCGGATCGCCGCCCGGGAGTTGTATACCCGGTACGCCCCGGCGGTGTATCGGTTGGTGTTTCGGATGGTCGGTGAGGAAGGCCTCGCAGAGGAGTTTACCCAGGACACCTTCATACGGGTGTTCAGTCATCTGGGGACATTTCGGGGCGATTCAGCCTTAGGAACATGGATTCATTCGGTGGCGGTGTCATGCGTTTTGAACGGTATGCGGAAGGTCAAGCGGATTCGGAATCGAGAAACCGGGTTGGAACTCGCGGAGTCTGTTCCCTCTCAGCAGCGCTCTCGCTTGGCCCCTGATCTTAAAGAGAGCTTGGCTCGGGCGATCGACGCGCTTCCACTCAAGCTTCGGACGGCGGTGATCCTGCACGATTTGGAGGGGTACAGCCACCCAGAAATTGCCCAGATGACGGGGGTACCCGAAGGAACCTGTAAGACACGACTGGCAGGCGCTCGATCTCGTCTGAGAGAAGCATTGGCGCCATTTGCATTGGAGTAACCGAATGAGCGATGATCCACTGAAGCCGTATCTGGACGACCTGAGCGCGGGGTATCGTCGTCCCCCGAGCGAGCCCCCCTACGACGCGATGTGGGAGCGGATTGAAGCCGCAGTATTCGATTCGCCCGCCGGGGCCTCTCCGGTCAGTCGATGGGGTCGTGCTCGGCGCTGGCTCCCCTTCGCGGCAATGTTGGCCTTGGGAATCGGAATCGGTCGGATGACGAATCTGTCCTTCGAATTCGCTCCTGACGAAGCGTTGCAGGGCCAGGACGTCACCCCCACCACCTCCGCCGTCGCAACGAACGATCAGACCAATCAGGAGCCTTTTTCTGGTGTTGCTGCCGACTACCTGGAGCAGACAACCGGGTTCTTCCTCACCTTGGCCACTGAAGTACGATCGGGTAAGCCTTTGGAAGCGTCTGTCCCTCGGGCGCGGGACCTCCTGGGTACTACCCGCCTCCTGCTCGACAATCCGGGAACCGATCCCAACCTTCGCGGGCTGCTCGAAGACTTGGAGCTGGTCCTCGCGCAGATCATCCGGCTTCCGCCTGCCGAACGCAATGGACCGGAAACTCATTTCATCACCGAAACCTTGGATCAGCGAGACGTCCTACCTCGACTCCAGGTCTTTCTCGCCGATACTCGCAACCTCCATTAGAGAGAAGGAAAACCATGCGTTCTCTGTCTTTGCTCGCCGTCGTCCTCGTCCCTGGGGCACTGCTGGCCCAACGCCCGACGAAGTCGGTTGCCCCCCCTCCCCCTCTCCATCCGGACGTTTCCTTCTCTCCGGTTCTCACCTTCGATTTTTCGCCGACCGACCTCGCGTTCGGGTTTGAGTTCGCACCGTTCCTCTCGTCGAATTTCGCATTCGCCCCCGATATGAGCTTCGGTTTCGACATCGCGTCGGCGTACGCGCCCAAACTCTGGGATCTTGAGACAGACTCCAGGCATTATGATCTCGAGACAAACCTCAGCCACTATTCGGATGCTGCCCTTGCCATCACTCCGTTCAGTGGGTCCGGTCTCTCATCGATGCGCCCGATACAGGGTACAGCAGCCGACTCTGCGTATCGGGCTGGGCGGGAAGCCTTGAACCGAGGGGAATATCTCAGGGCATCGGAGATTTTCCGGGTGTTCGAACAGAAGTACCCGAAATCGCGCTTTGCACCGGCCGCACTGTATTGGCAGGCGTTTGCACTCTACCGCGTCGGCACCGAGGCCCGTTTGCAAGAGGCGCTGGCAGCTCTTCAAACCACGCGGGCGCGTCTCGCCAAGGTGGACAACGATGCCGACGTGGCAGCATTACAGCTCAGGGTGCAGGCGGCGCTCGCGGCTCGGGGAAACGCCGCGGCGGCTGCTCAGCTGCGCGCCACTGCTGCGCAGGGTGTCAGTTGTGATAAGGAAGAGATGGAGGTTCGGGCGGAAGCGCTGAACGCACTCGTCCGGATGGATGAGGCGCAGGCACGCCCGCTCCTCGATCGGGTCTTGGCCCGACGGGACGAATGCTCCGTCGCCCTCCGCCGTCGTGCGGTCTACATCCTGGGCCGCTCCGACCAGGACGGCGTGTCCGCCAGCCTTATCAAAGTCATTGACACCGACCCCAGCGAGCAGGTGAAACGCGACGCCGTTTCGATGTTGGGTCAGATTTCGAGTCCTACCAACCTCAGCGCCCTGGAGCGTCTGGTCCAGACCTCGACTGCATCACGGATTCAGCAGGCTGCCATCTCCGCCATTCGGAGCCAAAGGACACCCGAAGCCCTCTCGTCGCTTCGGCGATTGATTGAAAACGCTGAGATGGAGGAGCGGTTGCGGGCATCGGCGATCAGCTCGTTGGCCACCGCTGGACGGTACTCGCTCCGGACCTCGGAGGGGGGAAGTGCCTGGTCGATTTCGACCAATCGGAATAGTCTGAGCGAGGCGGAGATTGAATCCAACGGCGCGTACCTCCGGAATCTGTATCCCAAGGTGGAGGGGCGGCGACTCAGGACCGGCGTGATCTCGGGGATCGGTCGGATCGGCGGAAAAACCAATACCGATTGGCTTCTGGCACTCGCCCAGAACACCAACGAGGAGTCCACCTATCGCTCGTATGCCCTCTCGCAAATCAAAACGAGCCTCCTCACTGTCCAACAGATCTCTCAGATGTACGATGCGATGACGAGCCGTGCCCTCCGCACGCGATTGATCTCTCTTCTCTCTCGTCACGACGATTCGACCGCAACCGACAAACTGCTGGAGATCGCGCGCCAGGGAACAGACCCCCAGGTCCGGCGTTCGGCCATCAGCGCGTTAGTCCGCCGGAAAGACCCTCGTGCCACGCGTCTCCTACTCGAATTGGTGGAGAAATAACCATGCGGACCACGGCGCTCTACCTGAGTGTAGGAACGGCACTTTCACTTGCCTGCATCGACGGGGTCGCGGCTCAAGGGCAGGGCCTCAATGGCCAGGTGGACCGAACCCGAGATGGCGTCGTTTCCTTCACCTACGCAGCACGACCCGATGCGTGTGGTGACGGTGTCGGGACGATTCGTATCAACTCCTTCACCTTGATCCAGAACATCGGCACGACGATGGACGCATGTACCGATGGCCCGGTACGGGTTGTGGTGACGAAGGTTGGAGGTGAGATCGTTTCTCTCCGTACGGTCGTCGGGCCCCTGCGCGATCCGGTAGAGGGACCGGACCTGGGTCGCGTGTCCGGGCAGGCAGCCGCGACCTATCTGTTACACCTCGCCGGAACCTTGGAGGGACGGCCCGGGCGTGAAGCAATCCTCCCGGCGGTCCTGGCCGATTCCGCAGAGACGACGACCGCACTCCTCGACCTCGCCCAGGATCGGGACCTGTCCCGTCAGGTCCGGACAACAGCGGCATCGTGGGCTGGTCGCAATGTCGACCGAAGCCCCCAAGGTGGCCGCGATGTCACTCCGGTGATGGTTCGTCTGGCAAGAGACGAAAACGAATCGACCTGGATGCGAACTCACGCGATGTCGGTTCTGGGTCGGATGGGTCACGGCACCGGCGTTACCGAACTCCTGTCGCTGCAGCATTCGGAAGACCTATGGTTGGCAGGGGCAGCACTCAAGGCACTGGCCAATACCGACGACCCACGGGGACGAGCTGCCTTACGGCAGGTTGCGGCAAATCGAACCCTCAACGAGGCGACCAGGGTGGAAGCGATCAAGGGGCTTGGCAGGCGGTACACCACCGGGGGGGATATACGGTTCCTGCGGGAGGTGTATTCAGGGTTCGAGACCCGAACCGCCCGCGAGGCCATCGTCAACATGCATGGTCAGGTTGGCGGATCCGACAATATCTCCTGGCTCCTCGAGCGGGCGCGTGACGACGGTGAAATACCTCGGGTTCGTTCGCGCGCAGTGCGTGCTGCCGCACGAGCTGGCGCGAGAAGCGCCGATCTTGGTGCGCTCTACGACCGGGTCGACAACCGCCAAGCGCGCGAAACGGTCGTGTCAGAGCTTCTCCGAATCGGTGATACCGCCGCCATCGATCGATTGATTGACATCGCGTCGCATGAACAGGATCAACGTGTCCGGCGCAGTCTGATCTCTCGAATGGGGCGTTCCGATCATCCGAGACTCCGAGCGTACCTCAAGCAAGTCGTCGAGGAAAAGTAGGGTCCTGGCTCACTGCTCTACCGAGCCCGGGGGCAGTCGGTAGAGCAACAACGCGGTGGCACGATCTCGGCGAGTGAGTTCGGTTGCGTGGGTTGTGGGAAACATGACATCACTTGAGTCGGCGGAGTGGGGAAGCCCAATCGCGTGCCCCACCTCATGCAGGGCGATCGCGAGTTGTGCGTACGATGGCAGGGGATCCCCCGTCATCGAATGGAGCGCGAGGGTGATCTGGGCCTGTCGGATCGCCCCATCCGGTCCCGACTCCAGAACCGTCATGCCGGATTGATCGGTTCCAAATCGATCGATCCAGCCGACCTGGATGTCGCTCTCGGATCCCTCTACTTCCACAAAGCGAAGCCCAAGATCAACGGCCTCCCAATGGTCGAGTGCCTTCCGCAGTTGCGCACGGTACCCTGCGGTGACGCCAGCCCCTCCTGATGAAGGGTTCGGGATGACCGTGACCCGTAAGGGCACTCTCCCGGGCCGAACCCAGCGCCGGAGAATCGAGTCGAGGACTACGGCCGAATCCAAATAGACCGACCCGCGGGCCTGGGCGATGCGTCGCCGAACCCCCAACCGTGCCAAAGCCGAGCCGCCGGATCCCCCTGGTTGGGGGACAGCAGCTGGAGGGGGGAGGAGCCTTTGATCTCGGCCAAGACTCGAGGCGGTGTCGATTGCACTGGAGACGACATTCTTCTCCACGGCCTCCGGGGTCCCGGCTCGAGGAAGGATACGCCCGACAATCACGAGCCCCCCTAGGACGACGAGTAGTAGTAAGATCACCCGATTCATGTCATGAGCCTCCGTGACGCTCAATCAACGGAAAACTGGCGTAGAGCAGGCCATTCCTCTTAACATTGGGCCTGCCGCACACCACGTGCCGGCTGTCCGACGAGGAAAGGTCGCCTGTGGTTATGCGTTTCCTGGCTCGCGGGCTGATCCGATTCCGGTGGGCCGTCATTGGATTCTGGGTCATCCTCGGGGGATTTGCCTTCCTCCGCGCGCCAGCAACTCCGAATAAGCTCAATCTCCGTGGCGGGAGCAATCGGATTACTGAGGCTCGCCAGGCCGATCTTCTTCTCCATGAGCGATTTCGCCGTCCTTTTAGCGAGTTCCTTGCCGTGGTGGTGGAGGGACCAACTTCGTTCCGGTCCGGTCCCGCCCGTCTCGTCCTCGACTCTCTTACGACGATAGCCGAGAAGCAACCCTACACCCGCGCACTCATCTCCTATGGAACGAGTGGTGATTCGACCTTTCTGAGCACCGACGAACACACAACCTTCTTTCTGCTCGCCCTCGATGTTCCAGGAGACAGCGTGGGCGCTCTCGTCGATCCCTTCCGAACGGCAATGCGGAGCACCTTGGCGCGTATGCCGGGGTCGGGTGGATACACCCTTCGCGTCACGGGCCGGGCCCCGCTGGACCTCGATGTCCGAACGGTGAGTTGGCGTGACTCGAAACGCCTGGAGACACGGCTCCTTCCGGTCAACATGGTCATCCTGATTCTCGCGTTCGGAGCGTTAGTCGCCGCCCTCTTACCCATCATGGTTGGCACCATGGCGATTGCCGTGTCGCTCACCATTATCGGGTATCTCACCGCCATCATGCCGATGTCGGTCTTTGTGCTCAACATGACCACCATGATCGGGCTCGGCGTCGGTATCGACTACTCCTTGCTCGTGGTAACCCGGTTTCGTGAGGAGTTAAACCGAGGTTACCGACGGCAGGAAGCCGCGATGCGAACGATGCATACTGCCGGATCGGCGGTGATCACGTCAGGGTTGACGGTGATCGTCGGGTTTTCCGCTCTCCTGCTCACCCCACTGGTTGAAACCAGGAGCGTGGGCGTCGGTGGGCTCGTGGTCGTCGCCGTGGCGGTGCTGCTCTCCACGACATTTTTGCCCGCGGTCTTAGCGGTCACCGGTCGGGCGATCGACCAACCCAAGTGGCTCGCCCGACGACTCAGCTGGTATCACGCCCCGCAGGTCTGGGAGAAATGGGCGCGATCGCTGAGCCGGCATCCCCGCCGGGCACTCACCATGGGGCTCCTGGCTATCGGCGTCCTCACCGCGCCACTCCTCTTTATCCGTATTGGACTTCCGGCTCGCCATTGGTGGCCCACCCAGACCGAAGCGGGCGCAGGTGTTGCGATGCTCGATTCCATGGGTGTCTCAGGCTACCTGCTTCCTATTCGAATCGTGGTGGAGGTCCCCGAGGGGAGCCGCGCCGCGTCGGCCACCACCCTTCGTGGACTCAGGGCCTTATCGGATTCCCTCCGGGCTGACCCCAAAATCCGTGACGTCCGTAGCCTCGTTGACCTCGTGCCCGGTCGGTCGATTCTGGCCTATTCACTCCTCTACTCCAACCTCGACACCGCGCGGGCACGGCACGGGGCCTTCTTGGATGCCTATCTCAGCGAAGATGCCCGTGTCACACTGCTGGATGTCATTCTGAGTGACACCACCACCCTGACGTCCGCCATGGATATCGTGAAACACACCCGGGCGATCGTCCGGGACGGACAGATTCGCCAACTCCGAGACGCCACCGTCTCCGTTGGCGGGTATGTCGCCGCGAGCCTCGATTTCCAAGAGGACCTGCTGGCACGGTTTCCTCTTCTTGTGGTCCTGATTCTCGCCGCGACGGGTATCATGTTGGCGATCGCCTTCCGTTCGGTGCTCGTGCCAATCAAGGCCATCATCATGAACTCGCTTTCGGTGGCGGGAACGTTCGGGCTGATCGTCCTCGTCTTCCAACATGGGATTGGGAGCCAGTTGATCGGGCTCGACGGGCCGACGGAAGCGATCTTTGTGGTGGTTCCTGTCTTGGTGTTTGCCGTCGTTTTCGGCCTGAGTATGGACTATGAGGTGTTTCTACTGAGCCGCATCAAGGAGGCGTACGATCGGACCGGGCACAACACCCAGGCGACGATGGAGGGGTTGAGCGCCACCGCCTCGGTCATCACGTCGGCGGCGTTGATCATGATCATGGTGTTCGGTGCGTTTGCCTTTGCCGGCGTCCTGGTAATGCAATTCCTTGGTTTCGGCTTGGCGGTCGCCGTCTTGCTCGACGCCACCATCGTCCGCATGGTCTTGGTGCCTGCATTCATGCAGTTGATGGGACGATGGAATTGGTGGCCCGGAGGACGGGTGAAGCGAGCAGACTCGGAGTAACGCTCTTTCGTTTTACTGCGATAAAGAGTTAGTGTTTCGCATCCAACCAGTTGGGCCCAATCCCCACGTCGACCAGCAAAGGAACCTCAAGGGTCGCTGCGCCCTCCATCTTCTCCCGTACCAAGGTTGCCACCCGTTCGGATTCGGTTGTTGGGGCCTCCAAGACCAGTTCGTCGTGGACCTGAAGGAGGAGTCGTGCCGTGAACCCTTCGTCGGCGAGCGATTGATGGATCTGGATCATCGCAATCTTGATCAGATCGGCTGCCGAGCCCTGGAGTGGGCTGTTCTGACAGAGCCGCTCCCCGAAGGCACGGACGTTGAAGTTTCGGTCTTTGAGTTCGGGAACGTATCGGCGTCGCTTGAAGAGGGTCTCGACGTACCCCTGTGATCGTCCCAACTCAACCTGATGGTCGAGATACGCCCTCACACCGGCAAAGCGCTCGAAGTACTGTGTGATAAACGCCTTGGCCTCTTCCTGGGCAACACCGAGTTGCTTGCTTAAGGCAAATGGACCCTGGCCGTAGATGGTGGCGAAGTTGATCGTCTTGGCCCGAGCCCGCATCTCCGGAGTCACCTCATCGATGGCGACCCCAAAGATGATCGCTGCCGTTTCACGGTGAATGTCACCCCCGCGCCGAAAGGCTTCGATGAACGCGGAGTCGCCGGACAGGTGGGCTATGAGGCGCAGTTCAATCTGAGAGTAATCTGCCACGACCAGAACCGACCCTTCCCCGGGAACGAAACCACGTCGGATTTCCTCTCCTCGGGGCGTTCGAATCGGAATGTTCTGGAGATTGGGATCGGAGGATGAGAGTCGGCCGGTGGCGGCACCGGTCTGGTGGAAGGTGGTATGGATCCGTCCGGTCTTTTGGTTCACGCACCCCGGAAGGACGTCGATATAGGTCGATCGGAGTTTCTCAAGTTCCCGGTATTCCAAGAGTAGCGTCGGGACATCGTGCCCCGCGGCCGCAAGTTGCTCCAGAACCTCCGCATCGGTCGATGGGCCCGTTTTGGTCCGTTTGAGGATCGGGAGTTGCAGTTTGTCGAAGAGCACGCTCGCCAGCTGTTTAGGGCTGTTCAGATTGAATTCTGTTCCTGATGCCTCGATGATGGCCTTCCCTAACCTCGCGAGATCCTCCAACACCTCGGCGCTCAGTCGCCGGAAGACCCCGGCGTCGATCTGGATTCCTGTCCACTCCATATCGACCAACACCGCGATGAGAGGGAGTTCGATGTCGTGGAGGAGAGGTTCCAATGCCATCTCGCGGAGCGCCGGGTGGAAGCGTTCCGCCAACGCGGCTATTGCGCGAAGCCGCGCGCCGCCTACCTCAGCCACCTGTGAGGTCTTCACCACTGCCAGCGAAACCGCGGCTTTCCCTTTCCCGGTAAGGTCCCGCGTGGTGGAGATGGTTTGGCCCAGCTGATCAAGTGCCAGCGTTGGGAGAGCGTGTGATCGACGGCCGGGCTCCAACACGAAGCTCTCCAAGAGGAGGTCGTGCCGTACGCCAGCGAGTTCAACGCCCGCCGCCCGTAAGACCTCCCAATCCCGTTTGATGTTGTGCCCCATCTTGGGAAGCGCGGCATCCTCCAATGCTTCGCGGAGGGGGGCAACCGCTGGATCGGTGAGCGGCGGAAGCACGGCCACCGGCTCGGGGGCGGCTAGCGCCCCGTCCGCCGGCTCATGCCCGAAGGGCAGGTACCAAGAGGCCTGATCGGCACCAACGGCGAGTCCGATGAGGCGCGATTCCCGGGCATCGCTCCTCGTCGCCCACGTCTCGATCACCATCGATCCGTGCCGCCGGATCGCATCGACACACACGATCAGATCACGGGCGGTGTCGACGATGGGTGTCACCGGGGCGGGATCCGTCGGCGAGTCGTCGTCCTCTCGCTCGGCTGTAACACCGGGTGAGAGGTCGAGGCGCTGGATCAAGGAGTGGAATTCGAGTTCCGAGAGAATACCGACGAGAGCCTCGGAGTCTGGTTCTGCGGCAGCCAATGCGTCGAGATCGACCTCAACCGGCACGTCACGTTGGATCGTCACCAGCTCACGCGAGAGACGGGCATTCTCTTGTTGGGACTGCAGCGCTTCACGGGTCCGCTTGGCCGTCACCTCCGACGCATGACTGAGAATATCCTCAAGCGTCTCCCAACTTTCGAGGAGTTTCCGAGCCCCCTTATCGCCGATGCCTCGGACCCCGGGAACGTTGTCCGAGCTATCCCCGACGAGCGCCAGGTAGTCCACCACCTGGTTTGGTGGCACGCCGAGTCGCTCCGAAGCATTCGATTCATCGACCCAATGCTCCTCCACACCTGCCGGTCCTCCACGCCCGGGGTTCAGCAGGGCAACACCGGGACGGATCAATTGATAGAAGTCTTTGTCACCCGATACGATGACCACCTGCAGGTCGCCCTTGCTATGGCGCTCGGCGAGCGTCCCTATCACATCGTCGGCCTCATACCCCGCCACAGCGACGATCGGCACGCGGAACGCTGCCAAGAGGGTCTCGATATGCGTAATCGAGCGATCGAAGTCGGCTTGGAGTTCAGCGTCTAACTTTTGTCGGGTGGATTTGTATTCAGGGTACCGCTCGGTCCGAAACGAATCGCCGGCGTCGTGAATCCACGCGATGTACGCGGGGTGGTAGTTGGCCCGAAGCCGGAGAAGAAAGTTGACCACTCCCCATGCAGCGGAAGTGTTTTCGCCACGACTGGTTCGGAGGGGACGGCTGATCATGGCAAAGAATGCCCGGTAGATCAGGGCGTAGCCATCGATCAAAAAAAGTTGCGGGGTCGGATGGTCGGGCATCGGGGAAGAATAACCCCACTACTACGAGAGCCTTGAGACGGAGGCTACCTCTGTTGAACGATGGAACGGACCCGACTGAATTCGGCGCGCGAGGCCGGTGTCAACCGGAACGTCCCAAGACCAAAACTCCCGGTAAACGTCAAGACTGCCCTGTAGTCCACATAGGCCCACTGGATCACCCGGTTTTGGTCACCAGGGAGAGACTCGGAGACCTGGTCGGGCTCCCCCAGAGTGATGAAAACCTCTCCTCGGTCACTCCGCCAACCCGAGTTAAGGCCCTCCTCACGGAACTGCTCGTTCGCAATCGCTACCCGGGTAAAGTACTGATCCAACGCCTCGTTGTTTGCGGTGTTGGGGTTGGGATCGCTTTCCTTGAAGAATGCTCGCCACAAGGGAGCCCGATCTGCCGCGGGTGCTTTGCGTAGCGCATCGAGTGCGTCGTTGTAGCCGAAGAACCGAAGCAGGTTCAAGAGGTTGTCGTAATTGGTAACCACCCATGTGTTGGAGAAGGAAACCAGCGCGGTTGTTTCCTTGCCCGCGCCGGCCCCGACCGCGAGTTGCCCCGGCTCGGTACTGGTCCCTTGACCAATGGTCACCGTGAGTTGTCCCAATGGGGGGGCTTCGGGAGGGACCCGAATCGTCTGGCTCTCGACCGGGTGGCCTCCGTGAAACACCGCGACCGTCCGTATCGCGACACTATCGCGATCATCTCTGACCGTGATCGGAAACTCCCGCTTTTCAGTCAAGCCGTAGGCTTCCAAATACACCAGGAGTGAATCCCCGCCCTGGGATACGTTCCCTCGTGGGTTGAGCAAAACTGGTACGCTCTCGTCCCGTTCTGTCCGGGAGCCAGCCTGATAGACCAGCACGGGGGCGGTGGTCGTCCCGGGGCCGAAGGTCGGAATGTCGATCGTCCGTTTTGCTTTGCTGGTGAGTTTCGAGACCTCGTCCACGACAGTGAGGTCGACGGTATAGGTTCCGGGTGCAACCAGAAAGGATTGTTGCAGGACGATGGTCTCATCCGATCGTCTCGCCTCGGGGAAACCACTCACCGCCACAACTTCGTTCCGGGAATAGCTTATCGGGGCGAGTCCGGGACGCGAAAACGACATGTCGACCCGGTAACGAGCCTGGAACCCACTAGTCGCACGCTGGAACACGAGCGCACTGTTTGCGAGGGAAAGCCCCACCTGGGCCACCGTCGAATCGTTCCGTCCCCCGAAATACTCCACCGTCCCGATAAACGGGATCGGACCCACCCCGGTCAGTCGTCCCAAGCGCTGGTAGACGGCACTCAGGTCAAAGAGTTCCTCTAAGGTGTCGTTAAGCTGTGCCCGGGTCGTGCCGGGTTGCGGAGGTCCCCCTCCACACGCGGTTAACACGAGGGCAAACACCCCGATCCAACCGACCACGAGACGGCGCGCAATGATGGGCAAGTCGTTACTCATACGTTTGGGACCTCGAATACTCTCATCGACAAAGGACGTCCCCCACGACAGAAACCACACCATTCGTTACCTTCTCTTGCTGGGCCCGAACCAACCGAGTAGCTTGGACTGTCTCCATGAATAAAGATAATCTCGTCGGCCGCACACTGGCCGGATACCGTCTGCTCGCCTACATAGGCGAGGGGGGAACGGCGACGGTATACGAAGCCGAACACCCTGAACGTGGTCAGTCCGCCGTCAAGGTCCTCCGCGACCGCATGGCGCGCGATCCCGTCGCAGTGAAACGGTTCCTGCGCGAGGCCGAGTTCGGCACCCGGGCACAGCACCCTCATATTATCCAGACCTACGATTTCGGCGAGGTCGATGGACTGTACTACCTCGCTCTGGAGTGGGCACCTGGTGAGCCCCTCGGCGACTTCATCTTGAGCGCCGGGCGCCTCGCGCCCACCGTGGTCGCCAACATTATCGAGCAACTCGGCGAGGCGCTCACCGCTGCCCACAAAGCGGGGATTATCCACCGCGACCTCAAGCCCGCGAACATCATGTACGATCCAACAACGCAAACCGCCCGTCTGCTCGATTTCGGCATCGCAAGGGACGCCGAAGATGTACCAGAGGAGCGGTTGACTCGAGCCGGATTCTTCGTCGGGACACTACAGTATGTGGCGCCGGAGGCGTTGAGCGGTGAGCTGGTAGATGAGCAGGCCGATGTGTATAGCCTGGCAACCATTTCGTACCACCTTCTAGCAGACATGCTGCCATACAATGGCAAGAGCCCGAGGGAGTTGTTTCAGCAACTCCTCTCCCAACCTCCCCTCCCGCTCAACCAGGCGACCAAGGGAGTTCAGTTCTCCGATGCCCTGGAACGGGTCGTCATGCGGGGATTGGAGCGGGACCGCTCCAAACGATGGAAGTCTATCGACGATTTCGCTAGCGCCTTCTGCATGGCCGCACGCGATGAAGAGCCACCCACGCGGGGCGGGTTCTTCTCCTCGATGTTCCGAAAAAGCTAGATGAAGCCCGACGACCGTCTTATCCGTCTTCTGGCGGATAGATCGTTGACGTTTGGCGATTTCACTCTCGCATCCGGCGAACGCTCGACCTACTACATCGACGCCCGTCGGACGACCATGAGCGCCCATGGACTCCAGCTTATTGGGGAGCTTGCCCTTCTCGCTATCCGGGAAGAGGGGTGGTGCGCCACCGGTGTCGGTGGGCTCACGATGGGTGCGGACCCGGTCGCCTACGCTCTGGCTCTCGCCAGTGCCACCTCACCACCTCTTCTCGACGCCTTCAGTGTCCGAAAAACCACCAAGGACCACGGAACCCAGCGCCAAATCGAGGGGAACCTCCCCGAGAGGGGTGGCTCGGTCATCGTGGTTGAAGATGTTATCACCTCCGGCGGATCTGCCATTCGGGCGATTGAGGCAGTGGTCAGGGCCGGCTGTTCGGTGGCCGGGGTGCTTGCGGTGGTCGATCGCGAAGCCGGCGGCAAGGAAGCGATTGAGCAAACCGGTCACCCCGTTATCGCCCTCACATCTGCTTCGTCCATTCTCGACATAGGCCGGAAATAGGCCCTCCTCGCTAGATCGCTTCCGGGGTGTCTGCTAGGATCGCCGGGTGTTTGTCTCCCGCCGCGGAAAGTGGATGGAATCGACTCCAGATTTCGCGATGGGGAGCAACCATCAGCCGGAGGAACCGATCGAGTGCCGTCGGGAAGGGGAAGCGTCGTCGAAACTCGGAGCAGGTGATTCCCAGCATCGTCCGAAGATGCCGCCCAAAGCTTTGCGGTGAGGAGTATTCCAGGCGGTACGCCACATCTGAAATGGCCAAGCCGTCATTTTCGAAGTGGTGGGCCGCATGGAGCAGGCGGACGCTGGCGAGATAGGCTTTTGGCGACGGAAGGTCTGCCCGGGAAAACCGAGACATCAAGGTGCTCGGCCGGACGCCGAGCTCGCGAGCAAACTGGCGGACGGCGGGGACACTGGGGCTTCGACGGACCAGAACGTCGAGGAAATAGCGAGCATCCTCCGGTACGCTCGGAAGGGTTCGGAAGATTCCCGCCAGAATCCGGGCAGCCGCGCGACCGGTGGGTGGGGTGACCGCGGTGCGGAGTCGGTTCCAGCCCGAAGGTGTGGAGACGTCGACGACTTCCCTTACGCCCGTTGCCCCGAGACGCAGGAGCGTCTTGGGCGAAACCGGGTCGGTTCGGGAGAGCAACGCGACCGTAGAAAGTCCGGGGAACCCTCTCACGAGGTGGTGGAGTTGTCCGACCTGTTCGGTGGCGACTCGATGGACCGACAGGAGGACGGCGTCAACCGGTCGCTCCCGCACGACCCGGAGTGCAGCGGGAATACTATCTCGGTGGACAATCTCGAAATGGCCATGCCCTGCCGCTTCCACCGCTGCTCGTTCGGTCGGATGAAGCACGGCGGCGACGGTGATCTTGGTGGTAGTGGTTTGAGGTGGCTTTGACATCGTGCGTTCCTTGTCCGTGGGGGCGGACACACTATCCCATCCCCCTGAACCTCCCTTCAACGGACTCTGTGTCCGATCCGAGACTTGGACAACGAAAGGTCCAAAGGAAACCATTCCGTCGTTTCTGGCATCTAAGATGAAAAGACCTTGTGTCCCCTGGGCGTGCGGTGGCCGTGGGGTTCCAACGTCTCCATAACAATCCCTCGACCCCTGGTGGCATCGTGACCGACCCCAGCGTGGATCTCGCACAGCGGCTAGAAGCCGCACTCGGCGGTAAGTACCGTATTGAGCAGGAGTTGGGCCGTGGAGGGATGGCTGTCGTCTATGCGGCCACGGACACCACCCTCCTCCGCTCGGTTGCGATCAAGGTGATCCACCCCGAGCTTGTCGCCAACCGAACCACCGCAAAACGATTCCTTGAAGAAGCCAGGGTCATTGCCCGACTCAAGCACCCCAACATCGTCCAGATCCACACTGCGGGTGAGGCGGACGGGTTGTTCTATTACGTCATGGACCAGATTGGGGGGGCAACCCTTCGGTCTACCCTGGGGCAGAATGGGCGCCTTCCAACCGAAAGAGCCCTTCAGATCGCCGAGGATGTTGCCCAGGCGCTGGATGCGGCCGCGCGGGCCGGTGTAGTTCATCGAGACGTCAAACCGGAGAACATCCTCCTCCACCCCGAGACCGGTCGGGCGCTCCTGGTCGATTTTGGCATCGCCTACGCGGTGTGCGAGGACGAGGGTAAGGCCGCCGAGCAAGGCTGGACCGGGCCCGGTGTCGCCTTGGGTACACCGGCCTACATGAGCCCCGAACAGGCTGCGGGTGATCGGGTCGACACCCGGAGCGATGTATACGCCCTCGGTGTGGTGCTCTACGAAATGCTCTCTGGGCAGCCCCCGTTTCACGGCCCCCGACGGGTCGTCATCTCCAAGCAGATCGTGGACACACCGGTCTCGTTGGGACGTCACCGCCCCGACCTCGACCCTGACTTGATCTCGACAATCCATCAAGCACTCGACAAAGTCCCCGAGGCACGGTGGCCAACGCCGCTGGCATTTCGCGATGCCTTACGAGGAACGAACACCCGACCTCACCACCGACCACCGAGACTCCGGCAGCTGGTGCTCGGAGCCGCCGCGATAGCCATTGCAGCGTCGACCGCCATCTCGACGCTCGACACGAGCAGCGAAACGGTTTCCCACCGGACACCCGACACCAAACAGTCACTTCTGATTCTTCCCTTCACCAACCTGCAGCGGGCCGAAGCTTCGGAGTGGCTGCGAGATGGGAGCGTCAGTATGCTCGCGTTGGCGATGGGCCAGTGGCGGGAGCTGTCCGTCGTGACCCATGAACGCCTGCACGACCTCCTGCAGCGCCGGGGGGTTCTGGCCAACACACCGCTTGGCCTTGGCCAGGCACGCCAGCTCGCCCGCGACGCCGGGGTCACGACGGTGGTGTTAGGAGAGTATACATCGTTAGGTGATTCGTTGCAGTTCGTGGCGCGTGCCTACGACGTTGCAAGCGGCACCCGCCTGGAGGAGGCCACGGCGTCCGGCCCCACCGCCTCCGATGTTCGACCGATGTTCGATCGCCTCGCTGGAAGCTTGCTCGCGATCTCCAACACCACAACACCTCGCACCCGGCTCCCGCTCGCGGCCCAAACGACCGGCTCCCTGACCGCGTATCGCCTCTACCTCCAAGGGGTCGAAGCCCTCAGCGCCTGGAGTCTTTCTGAAGCGGAGACCGCGTTTCGAAGTGCGGTGGCTATCGATTCGACCTTTGGCCTCGCCTACTTCAAATTGGCGCTCACCCGCGGCTGGCGTTTTGGCGCGAGCGATCCGGATGGACTCCGCGCCATCAACCTCGCCGTCCGGTTTGGTGACAGACTACCGGCCCGGGATCGCCAGAAAATTGAGGCACACCAGGCGATGGCGGAGAACGATCTTGCCCGGTCGAAGAAAATCTATGGAGAGTTAGTCGTCGCCGATTCCACTGACCCGGATGCATGGTATGGTCTCGGTGATGCCTGGTTCCATAGCGATGAGGGCATTGACCGTGCCCCGGCGATGACGCACTCGCTCGCCGCGTTCAGACGCGCGATTGCTCTCGATCCCGACTATCACCTCGCGTACGACCACGTCACCACTATGCTCGCGGAGGCCGCCCAGGAGAATGCACGCTACGAACTGACTTCCGCTGAGCAGTTCCGCGCCGTCGATAGTCGATCGGGTCGCGTCCCCACCCATGCCGCCTTGGTGCGCACCCGTCGTGCCGCGCTCGACGCCGCCCGCGGATGGGTCGGCGTACAACCACGCTTGGTGCGGGCCCATCGGGCACTCCTCGAGGCTCAACTCGCCGCGGGTAACCATCGGGCCGCACTCCGAACCACCAATCAGATTCGGGAGCTTACCGATCTGGGGCTCCAACCCATCGTCGGGTTCCTTGAGGCCCGGATCCAATTTGCAGCAGGAGAACCCGGGCGTGCGGCACAGAAGATTCAGAGTGCCATCCGTTCCTTCGAACCCGACCAGGTGCGTCCCGGTACCATCACCGGTGACGTCGTCGGAGACGTCCTCGCCGGAACCAATATCCTGGCCTATTCCGGCGACCTCGACGGTGCGGAGGATGTGATCTCCCTCGCCGACATCCTGCGGAAGAACCTCGTCGGCGGGCGACCTGGACCGGGTGAACCTGACGTCTGGAAAACCTCCCAACTCGCGCAACTGTACAGCGCCGCCGGTGGACCGGTTTACGAAATGCGAGATCTCTGGCGAGAGGTGACCGAGGCGGCTACCAGCGAACAGGCCCCCGCGGCCCGAGCTTCCGTTGCCCGGGCCGGGGCCTCAGCTGCTCAGGGGTTGTTGTTGAGTTCTGGGGACGAGACCGTTGCGCTGGAACAACTCCGGGCGCTCACCGGCTCAGAGCACGCCATTCCCTTCCTCGCATTGATGGCGCTGGCCCAAGGGGATTCGGCTACGGCACGGGCCGAACTCAACCGGAAGCCGGGTCCGAAGGCCAAGATGCCCCCGATGTCCTCATTCGCCATGGGAGACTTCCGCCCAGTTGCCGCAGAAGCACACTACCTCCTGGGCAACTATCAACTCACCATCGATCTGCTGAATGGCTTCGACGCAGCCCACCTCTCAACCCGCCGCTTCGACTCCCGGTGGGGTATCCTGGCCCGAGTGAGCCTCCTCCGCGGAATGGCCTACGAGCGGATTGGGGAGCAAACCCTTGCTGGTCGGGAGTACTCCAGCGTGCTCACTCAGTGGGGCCAGGCAGACGAGGCGCTCCAGCCATTCGTGCTTCTAGCCCAAGCCGGCCTGGCCCGGCTTCGGGGAGCACGGGGATAACCGAGCTACTATCTTGGAGGCGTGGGTCGGACGGTGATGGTCGCGAGTGGATTCACTCCGCTCGAGGAAAGTCCGAGCTCCATAGGGCAGACTGCCAGGTAACGCCTGGGCGCCGCAAGGCGACGGATAGGGCAACAGAACGTAGACCGCCACGCTTCGGCGTGGTAAGGGTGAAATGGTGGGGTAAGAGCCCACCGCGTTTCTGGTAACAGGAACGGCATGGTAACCCCCAGTCGGAGCAAGGCCAAATAGGCGGCGAGGTGCGGCCCGCACCATCCCCCGGAAACGGTGAGCCGCGGGTAGGCTGCTTGAGGTGACCGGCGACGGTCATCCTAGAGAGATGATCATCCGGGCTTCGGCCCGAACAGAACTCGGCTTACGGTCCGACCCACACCCCCCCTCCCCCAGGAGGGGTTACGGCTCCCCGACACCTGGTGAGAACCTCACCCGACCCTCTCGGGGCGGTGGTTGCTGCCCGCTCCCCCATTCCCTTAGGTTCAAGCCCTATGCGTCCCAACCATACCGTTGTTGCCACCATCCTCCTGGTTGGATGTGCCGGTGGAGGAGCCCCTCTTCCTCCACCCAGCCCACGACCAGCCGCAGAGACGGTACCGGTCACTCCCGATATGCGCTATCGGTTTGCGGCTTGGGATTCGGTTCGGCTCGAGCTGGTAAGGGAAGATTCCACCATCGTTGCAACCGAGGTCGGGCAGCAAACCCAGTACAGCAATCGGCAGCTCTATTTCACGATTTCGACGAGTCCCATCGGAAGAGGGCCTTCACACCTGGTCGTCTTCGCCCTCGACTCACTCCGCCAAGGTGATGGGGGCCTCGCCATCGATTCGGCATCAATGAACCTCCTATCAGGGCTCCGCTGGACCGCGACCAGGGATGCCTCGGGCAGGCTTTCAAACCTGGCGGCAAACCGACCTGGTGGGCTGGTCGCCCAACTCGAACCTTCCGTATGGTTGCTGTACCCACTACTACCAGACTCCGGTGCTTCCGCTGGGTTGGTTTGGTCCGATACGACCACCCGCGCAATTCAGGTCGATCGATTCGTGGGTGAGGAGGAAGACCGGTCAAAATATAGTGCTGACACGATGGAGGTTCGTGGCGGGCAGCGGCTTTTCCCGATTCGAGTCGAGTCGTTCTTCTCCAGGAGCGGAGTGAGCGAGCTTGGGGGACAACGACTCGAGATGAAGGGAATTGGGATACGGAGTAGTACGTACTACCTCTACCTAAATTCAGGTGCTGTCTCCGCGGTAGGGGTCGACACCACCTCCCTCACCGTGACCATACCCACCACCGGTGTCCGGATTCCGGCTCAGCAGATCGGCCGGTTTCGGATCCGCCCGCTGATTCCTTGAAAAAGGGGTTGTTCCGGTTAAAGGTCTGGCGGTGGCCCTTCAGGTTGTTCTCAATCGCGACGGCGTTTGGTCTTCTCTGGGTCTTCGCCGTCTGGCCCCTCCCGGCCTGGTATAGATCCCATTGGCCGGAAGAGACCGCGTTCATGGAGCGGAGGCGTCTCGCGGGTACACCGGCAAAACCACACCAATTCCTCCCGCTATCGAAGATCGACGGCGGCCTGGTTCGCGCAGTTGTTCTAGGGGAGGACCATCGGTTTTGGGAACATGGGGGACTCGACTACATCGAACTCCGGAATGCCGTAGGATACAAACGGTCGACCTTCCGTTGGACCGATCCGGGTGATGACTGGGAACTGTTCCGTTCCGTCGGAGCAACCCTTACCGGCACCAGAGCGGTTCGGGGAGCGAGTACGATCACGCAACAGCTCGCCAAGAACCTCTACCTCTCTCCCTCCAGAAATCCTTTCCGGAAGATCAAGGAAGCCGTTACCGCCTATCGTTTGGAACAGGTCCTCGGAAAAGAGCGCATCCTTGAACTCTACTTGAACATTGCCGAACTCGGCGAGGGGATCTGGGGCGTTGACGCTGCGAGCAGGACCTACTTTGGCCGACCTGCCACTCGCCTGAGCCGAGACCAGGCGGCAGCTCTTGCCGCAACCTTGCCACACCCAACTACCTCAAACCCCGGCTATCGACCGGGGCGGATGCGTTGGAGGCAGCGACTTCTGCTGGACCGGATGAGGCAGAACTGACTTGGGGTTCAGTTCCGGTCAGTCAACCAGTCGGAGCGGCATGACCAGCGTCAGATAGCTGGCGGGATCATCCCACCCAACTGGTTCACACGTTACAGCACGTTCCGGAGCCTTCAAGGTCAACCGAACCTCGTCGGTCGGGAGGTACTTGAGGATCTCGAGAAGGTAGGAGGCGTTGAAACCGATTTCGAGAGGATCGCCGTCGTAGGTGACGGTGATCTCTTCCTGCGCTTCTCCCAAGTCTGGGGTTTGCACTGAGAGCTTGCAGGAGGCGCTGGTAAAGGCGAGGCGTATCCGATGGGTCTGGTCGCTCGCAACGATGCTCATACGGCGAAGGGCGGCCGTCAGGGTGCTTCTCTCGATCGTTGCCGACTTGTCGTTGTCCCGAGGAATGACCTGCTCATAATTCGGGTAGGGTCCCTCGATCAGGCGGGTGAATACCTGAGTCGTTTCAGTTCTGAACCCGAGATGGTTGTCGGACTTGGCTATTTCCAACTCTTCATCGCCTGAAAAGAGCCGACGAATCTGCTCCAGGGCCTTGGGTGGTACGATGAGATCAGCTTGGGTCTCTCCCCCGGTAACCGGGACATCCATTTTTGCCAGACGGTGTCCGTTGGTTGCCACCATCCGCATCCGTTCGGGTTTCAGTTCCCAGAGCACCCCATTCAGGATCGGACGACTTTCCTCGGTACTCGCCGCAAAGGCCACATGAGAGATCAGTTTGTGCAACTCCACGGCCTTCACCTTCCATCCGCCGGCGAACTTGACCGTGGGGAAGGCAGGGAACTCTTCTTTTGGAAGACCGAGCAACTTGAACCGAGATTTGCCGCACTCGATCGCCACCCGTTGTTCACCCGACGACGTAAACTGGATTGTCCCGCTGGGCAGCTCGCGCACGATCTCGACCAGCTTCCTCGCCGGGAGTGTGATTCCGCCCTCCTTATCGACCGAGGCGGGGACAGTCGTTGAGACCGCGATATCGAGATCGGTTCCGGAGAGCCGAATCCCATCCTTCGACGCTTCGACGAGAATGTTGGAGAGTACAGGAAGGGTTGTCTTGGTCGGTACGGTCGCCGCAACCGCAACCAGTCCTTCTTGGAGTTTTTCCCGCGTGATCGTGAACTTCATCCGTCCCTCGGGTTGCTTAGTAACGAATATCTACCGGTTATAGAAACCTAGTAGTAGTAGTAGAGTCCGGGGAAATGTGGATGCCGGACGCAAGTGGACAAATCAAAAAGTCTTATCCCGTTTTCCCTCTGTCGAATCCTGTGCATTGATCGTGGGGATCTCACTCCATTGTCCTGTTTCTCCCCTTTTCCCCTACCGGCATATTCGTCTAGACGATTACGGTGCGCACAACTCTTGTCGTGCCGAGTCAATGCGGTCCCGGAACGGTCGATCGTTTTGGATCTGTTTTGTCACCTTCTCCACGCTGTGGATCACCGTGGAATGGTCGCGTCCGCCAAACGCCTGACCGATCTCAACCAGTTGCATGTGGAGGAGTTCGCGGGCCAGGAACATGGCGACCTGGCGCGGGACGGTCAGGGTCTTAATGCGAGCTTTCGATCGAAGTCCCTCGGGGGTCACACCCCATCGCCGGGCGACGACATCTTGGACCCGATCGATTGTGGGAAGGTTCTGGACGGCGCTCGCCGCGCCATCGTTGTCGGGTCGAATCTTGTCGGCCAATGCTTCGCGTGCGAGGTCGATGGTGACTTCGCGGTGTTTGAGCGAGGCGAAAAGCAGAAGTTTGATGATGCACCCTTCCAGCTCCCGCACGTTGGACCGGACGTTCTTGGCGATGAAGGCAAGCACGTCGTCCGGAATAGCCATCTCGAGTCGGTCTTGTTCCTGCTTCTTTCGCAGAATCGCGATCCGATGTTCCAGATCGGGCTGGCCGATATCGGCGACCATACCCCACACAAAACGACTGACGAGGCGTTCCTCGAGACCGGGAAGTTCCTTGGGATGTCGGTCCGAAGTCAGGACGATCTGCTTGCTGCCTTCGTACAGAGCATTGAAGGTGTGGAAGAACTCTTCCTGGGTGGCTTCCTTCCCTTCGAGGAAATGCACATCGTCGACGAGGAACAGATCGACATCGTGCCGATACCGACGTCGCAACTCCGGCATGGTGCGCCCGTGGATTCCTTCGATCACTTCGTTGATGAACTGCTCGGCCCCGACGTAGAGCACCTTGGTTGCAGGATTTTTGGCCAACACGTTGTGGGCGACGGCCTGCATCAGATGGGTCTTGCCCAGGCCGGTGGCACCGTAGATGAACAGGGGATTGTAGGTTTTGCCCGGAGCTTCTGCGACGGCAAACGCCGCTGCGGAGGCCAATTCGTTGGATTTCCCGATGACGAACGTGTCGAAGGTATAACGCTCGTTCAGTGGCTGAGCGCTTGGATTGACATGGACACGACTCCCTTCGTTCGCGGGTGGCGCGACGAAGAAGTCCATTTGCGGGCGTTGCTTTCGGTCGTCGAGGACCCGGAAGATGACCTCGGTCGGTTGTCCCGTGACCGGTTCGGCGAGACGAGAGAGAAGCGGGGCGTGTTTGGTCTCGTTCCACTGGACGGCGAACTCATCAGGGGCCCCAACGATGAGCTGGGAACCCTCGAGTGCGATGGCCTCAGTGGGTGCGAGCCAACTTTGGATAGTATGCTCTGGGAGCTCCCGATGAGCCTCATCCAGGATCCGCTTCCACGCCTCTTTCGCCGACAGCTCCATGGGAACTCGTTTTCGATCGGATGATGATGCTCAGGGGGAAGGCGATTTTACGGGGCGCGTGTGGAAAAGTCAACCTTGACCTGGGGCTGGTCTTTTGGGTAGCTTTTCGCCCTCATGAAAGGGTAGGAATCCAGAATGAAACCGACGTATCGCCCGCGCAACAGGCGCCGGATCAACAAGCATGGGTTCCGCGCCCGGATGGCCACACGGTGGGGGCGCGCGATATTGTCACGTCGGCGGAAGAAGGGTCGCAAGGTGCTGACCGTTCGCTTGCCGAACAAGCACGGAGGCTCCTGACGCCAACCGAACGCCTCCCGCGAGCCCGACGGCTCGGGAAGGCGTCGCAGATTCGTCGGCTCTTGCAGGAGGGTCGACGGCGGCGGATGGATCATCTGGATGTGATTTGGACCGACAACGTAGCGGGCCACCCTCGGATCGGACTGATCGTACCTAAGTACCAGTCGACCGGGGTGGCCCGTAATCGTTTACGGAGGCAAGTACGGGAGGTGCTGCGCCTGGAGATCCAGCCGGCTTTGCCGGCGTGGGATGTGCTGGTCCGGACCCGGCGGGAAGCCTATGTGGCGTCGCGGTCGGTGCTCCAGGCAGAGATGCGGCAGTGGGGTGTCGAGGTTGGTCTGAGGACGATCGAGTGAATGTGCTGCACTGGCCGCGACACCTCGCTCGGATTCCGATCCGCGGGTACCAGCGGTTTATTTCGCCGGCGTTGCCTCGGAGTTGTCGGTTCAATCCCTCCTGTTCCCAGTTTACGCTGGAGGCGATCGAACGCTACGGTGTGATCCGCGGCGGGTGGCTCGGGCTCCGGCGGATTGTCCGGTGTCATCCGTTTCATCCGGGCGGGCACGACCCCGTCCCGTAACGTAGGGAATTTTCATGGACCGACGTGTCGTTCTGGCGATCATTCTGATGATGGCGATTGCTATTATCCCCGCCACCTTCATGACAAAACCGATCCCACCGCCGGTCGCAGACACCCTCGCGCTGACTCCGCCGCCACCCACCGCCGCGCCTGCGACCTCTGTCGTTGTACCGGAGACGCCTCGGGTGACAGTCGTCGATTCGACTCCAGCCGAGTCGGCCGATACCATCCTGGTCCGATCGAGCCTCTATCAATACGGGATCAGCACTCGCGGTGGTCGGCTGGTCGAAGCGTCGTTCCCCGAATACCGATCGATGGTGCCGGGCGAAGCGGGCAACGCCCAGATCCTCCCCGACGGCAGCGATCTCCTGCGTTTTTCGGTCGTCGTGGGACGGGACACGCTCTCGCTCGACAGCTGGAACTTTACTCCGACAACACGCGTCCTCGACGTGCGCGAACAGACGCCGCTGACCCTCAGAGGCGAGCGCAACGGGGTCGGGGTAACTCTGCAGTACACGTTCTCCCCCGAGACCTATACCATAGGCGTCCATGGGGAGGTCGCCGGTCTGGGTCCCAACGGTGGGACCCTTCTCGTCGGCATGGGGCCCAGTCTCCGCAACACCGAATCGAATCTCGCCGAACACAATCGGAATCTGGGGGTCGTGACGGAACAGGGGGGAACCCAACTCCTTCGGCTCAGCAGCCTCAAGGGGTCGACGCCGCGGATCTTGAGCGGTCCGTTCGAGTGGGTCGCGATCAAGTCAAAGTATTTTGTCACCGCCGTGCTTGCGATCGACAGTAGCGCAAGCGCGACCGGTGTTGGCCGGATCGGTGGGGTACGGGTGGTCGCCCGGGACACCCTCGCAAAGAACCCGACCACGGCCGACGTGACCCTGACACTGCCCATCTCTGGGTTCGGGGCTATCGATTTCGCCTTGTACGCAGGCCCGATGGAGCAGGAACAGCTGAGCGCACTTGGCCATGACTTCGATGATGTGAATCCCTACGGCTGGAAGGGATTCCGCACCGTCATCCGGCCGGTGGCAGGGGCGGCCCGGTGGCTTCTCGTCTGGATGCACGACAACCTGGCCCTCTCCTATGGCGCTGTCCTCGTCGTGTTCGGCATCATGATCCGTGTCCTGCTCTGGCCGCTCAACCAGAAGGCGATGCGGTCGCAGATGGACATGCAGGCGATCCAACCCAAGATGAAGGAACTACAGGACCGGTACGGGAAGAAGGATCCCCAGAAGCTGCAGAAGGAGATGTTCAGTCTGTACAAGGAGCATGGGGTGAATCCGATGGGGGGCTGCTGGCCGATGTTGCTTCCCATGCCGATTCTCTTCGCGTTGTTCTTTGTCTTCCAGAACACGATCGAGCTGAGAGGGGCGCCCTTTCTTTGGGTGGCCGACCTGTCGCGTCCTGATCCGCTGTACATCATCCCGCTCCTGATGGGGGCGTCGATGTTCGTGGTGTCGAAACTGGGGCAGGTGGGGGTCACGGCCAACGCGCAGATGAAGATGATGGTCTATGTGATGCCGGTTATGATGACCTTCCTCTTTCTCAACTTCGCGTCGGGGTTGAACCTCTATTATGCCGTCCAGAACATCGCCAGTATTCCCCAGCAGTGGCTCCTGTCGCGGGAACGGTTGAAGCGGATCCCCCCAAAACCAACACCGCCCAAACCAAAGGCGCGCTGACCCGCTGATGCTCTCCGACCCCATCGCCGCACTGGCCACGCCCCCTGGTCGCTCGGCTTTGGCGGTCATCCGGCTCAGCGGAGAGGGAGCGTTTGCCATCGCCGAGCAGGTGGTCCGGTCGTTCCGAGTCCAACCGGAGCGCACCGCCCGTCTCGCCTTCTTCCTGGATGCGGAGGGGCACACCGTCGACCAGGGACTCTACCTCACCTTTCCATCCCCCCGCTCGGTTACCGGAGAGGATCTGGTTGAACTGACCTGTCATGGGGGGCGGGTCGCGTCGGTTCAAGTCCTGACCGCCCTGCATGCCGCAGGGGCACGGGCAGCGCGACCGGGCGAGTTTACGCTCCGGGCGGTGCTTAACCGGAAGATGGATCTCCTCCAGGCGGAGGCGGTTGGGGATTTGGTCGACGCCGGGGCGAAACGGCAGGCGAGGAGCGCGCTGGACCAACTGGATGGTGGCTTGAGTCGCCGTATCGCTCATCTCCGCGATCGCCTGATTGCCCTTCAGGCGTTGCTGGCGTACGACGTGGATTTCCCGGGTGAAGACGATGGCCCGGTTTCGCCCGAGCGGGTGCTCGAAGCCCATCAGGAGGTGATGCGGGAGGTGGCGGCATTGCTTGCAACCGCCCCCGCGGGTGAGCGGTTGCGGGTGGGTGCTGTGGTTGTCCTCGCGGGCCCCCCAAATGCCGGCAAGTCATCGCTTTTCAACACCCTGTTAGGGCACGATCGCGCCTTGGTGACAGAGATACCCGGGACGACTCGGGATGCGATCGAAGCCGCAACGGAATTCGAAGGGTGGCCGGTCCGACTCGTTGATACCGCAGGGCTCTGGGAGGCTCGGGACCGCCTCGACCGCCTCGGTGTCGAGGTCAGTCGGCGCTATCTTGCCGGCGCCGACCTGGTCCTGCTCTGCCTCGAAACCGGGCGGGTACCGGGAGAGGAAGAGAGGGCACTCGCTACGTGGGACAACGTCGTCGTGCTCCGCACCAAGGCCGATCATATGGACGCTCCATCCACAGACAGGTCGGAGGAGGACCTACCGGTCTCGATCGTGACGGGAGAGGGACTTGAACGGCTCCGATCGGTGCTGGTGGACCGGCTGTTTCGGGAGATGCCATCGTCCGACTATGAACCGGTCCTCACTCGAGAGCGCCATCGGCTCGCCCTCGACCGGGCACACCAGGCTCTGGTTGACGCGGGGCCGTTCCTGAAGCCGGGTGGCGACGCGGTGCTCGGAGCCCACCATATCGAAAACGCGGTGGTCGCCCTCGACGAACTGATTGGCGTCGTCGATCCGGAGGATATCCTCACCCGCATCTTTTCCCAGTTCTGTGTCGGCAAGTAGACCGGTCGTTCACCGACGAGGATGGCGCTGGGCCGTCGTGGTCGGGAGTGGGCTCTTGGTACTCCTCCTGCCGATTCCGGACGGGATCTCGGTCGAGGGGTGGCGGATGCTGGCGATCTTCACCGCCACGATCGTCGGGGCGATCGTACAGCCGATTCCCGGGGGCGCGATCGTGCTCCTGGGGCTCTGCACCACGATTTTTGCCGGTGTCCTCACCCTCGAATCGGCGCTGTCGGCCTATGCGAATTCCATTGTCTGGTTGGTGGTCGCGGCGATCTTCATGTCGCGGGCGATGGTGCAAACAGGGTTAGGTACACGACTGGCCTATCTGTTTATTCGTGCCATCGGTCGTCGCTCGCTCGGTCTGGGCTATGCCATGATCGGGACCGATCTAGTGCTCGGAAGTGTGGTGCCCTCCAACGGGGCCCGGAGTGGCGGGATCATCTTCCCGATCGCGACGAGCTTGGCCCGAGCCTATCGCTCCGAGCCCGGCCCGACTGGCGGACGGCTCGGCGCGTTCCTCATGGTGTTGCTCTATCAATCCGATGTCATCATCTGTGCCATGTTCCTGACCGGCCAAGCCTCGAACCTCTTGATGTCGGAGCTGGCTCGGCAGGTAACCGGGCAGTCGATCGGATATCTCCAGTGGATGATCGCCGGTGTTGTACCCGGGGTCCTGTCACTCCTGGTTGTGCCGCTCCTCCTCTATCGGCTACACCCACCCGAAGTGAAGGAGACGCCGGATGCGGCACGTATCGCCAACGAAGCGTTAGTGGAGATGGGGCCTCTTAGCCGGCAGGAAGCAATTCTGCTGGCGACGTTTGTCTTGGTCGCCGGGCTCTGGATCACGTCGAGTTGGCTCCACCTCAACTACACCGTGGTGGCGTTACTCGGGATGTCGATCTTGTTCCTCACCGGCGTCTTGCGTTGGGAAGACGCGCTGAGTGAGCGGATCGCGTGGGATGTGTTCATCTGGTATGGGGGACTGGTGCGGCTGGCGGCTGCGCTGAACGAGTTCGGCTTGACGGCCCGGTTCGCCGAGGCGTCTGCGGGGATGACCGGGGGGTGGCCGTGGGCGGCGGCGTTTGCCGCGCTGCTCTTGATCTATTTCTTTGCCCACTACGGGTTTGCCAGTATCACCGCCCACGCGACGGCGATGTTCATTCCGTTCACGACCCTGGTGGTGGCGGCCGGGGCCCCGCCGATGCTCACGGTGATCGCTTTCGCCTGCTTCTCGAACCTGTGTGCCGCGCTGACCCATTATGGGACCACGCCGGCGCCGATCTGGTTCGGGGCAGGGTATGTGACCCAGGGAACGTGGTGGAGGCTTGGCCTGATCGCAGCGGTGACAACGTTTGTGATCTGGGGGACAGTAGGAGTGGGGTGGTGGGTGCTTCTTGGGTACGGGGCCTAGCGCACCGTAACCTTGGCGTGCTGTACGTGTTCGCGGGCTCACGCCCGCGCTCGGCGCCTCCGGCGGCGCGTCTTGAAAGACGCTTCTTCTATGAGGAAATGAGATACTGCCCTTCAGGGCAGCTCACGCGATAGCGTGCCGAGCCCGGCTTTCAAGCCGGGAATACCGGTAACGTGCCGAGCCCGGCTCTCATGCATGGAATCAAACAGGTACTGACGAGCGGCGTTCGTCCGCGTCTTCGCGGGCTGAAGCCCGCGCTCGGCGCCTTCGGCGACGCGTCTTGAAAGACGCTTCAATTCAATAAGAGATGATGTACCTGCCCTTCAGGGTAGCTCGCGCGGTAGCGCGCCGAGCCCGGCTTTCAAGCCGGGAATACCGGTAACGTGCCGAGCCCGGCTCTCATGCATGGAATCAAACAGGTACTGACGAGCGGCGTTCGTCCGCGTCTTCGCGGGCTGAAGCC
>JAJCZW010000135.1 GCA_029262155.1 Gemmatimonadota bacterium | reverse complement strand
CTCCTCCTCCGGCGTGCCCCGTCCCCACTTGATGTCCCCCGCCCGCGCGACGGTCCATTGAGGAACGGGGCGGTCGAGCAGGCGGAGAGGGGTGTCGGCGGAGAGCCAACCGGGCTGGAGGACCCGGAGGTACCACCCATGCCGGTGGTTCTTGTGGATGATCTGGACCAGATCCTTCCTCCGATGGCGACGATTCAGCGTTTGGCAGGGGGCGCGGGGGGCGCTGACCTCGAGGCGGACCTCCCCAAGTTCGAACTGATCGCCGAGACAGACCCGGGATTCATCGAGGCCCGACACGGTTAGGTTCTCACCGAAATCCCCCGGCCCCACATCTTTCCGATCCCACTCCGAGCGCCAGGAGGGATAGTGTTGGGCGGGGTACATCAACACCGCCCGATCAGGCCCCCCGTGGTGCCGCCGGTCGGCCACCTCATCGCCGGTCACCCCCTGGATATCGACCCAGGCAGGTTTCTTGACTGGAGTCTTCCAGATCGCACTTGTCCACGGTTGATCGAGGGGATCCTGCGCCCCCTCCTCGCCCTGAACGCGGGCGCGACCGATCTGTACGCTATCGAGGTGCATCCGCGCAACATAGACGAAGGCCCCTGCGCGGGGGAGCCCCGCTAGAGGTGCCCGGACGCTTCCCTCCACCCGCCCTGTCGGCTATCTTCTTGGTCCACATACTCCTCCTCAGCACTATCCACCAGGGCTGGGGCGTTCCCTACACGACCGAAGGACGGTGGCATGATCCGACCCTACGAAGTGGTCTACATCTTTGATAGCACGCTTGAGGATGAGGCCATCACCCAAAAACTCGAAGAAGTTCACGCCCTCATTGCGGTGGATGGCGCCGAGCCTCCCAACCTGAATATTTGGGGACGCCGAACCCTGGCATATCCGATCCGGAAACAGACCACGGGATACTACGTGGTCGCCAACTTCGACACCGACCCGGAGAAACTCCCGGAGTTCGAACGGGCGCTCAAGCTCGATGAGCACATCATTCGATACCTCGTGGTCCTAAACGATGAGCCACCAACCCCGGCCCAGGCCCCCGGAACCCGGGACGGCGATGAGGAGGATAACTGAGATGCGCATGAAAAAAGGCGACCCCATCGCTGAACTCCGGATCCGGGTCATCGACTACAAGGATGAGAAGCTCCTGTCGCGATTCATTTCCGAGCGCGGTAAGATCCTCCCTCGCCGACTCTCCGGTGTGTCTGCCCGGCATCAGCGACAACTGAGCACCGCTATCAAACGGGCCCGGTACTTGGCGCTCTTACCGTACATCAAGGGCTACTCGAGCTGACGCTCCCTGCAGTCCAACCCTCCGGGGGTCAGAGACGCATCTGGGGCGCGATCGGGCTGGTACTCCTGTACCTCGTCCTCGCGCCCCCGATCTTTCTGTTGGGCCCCCTCTTTCTCCTCCTCCTGTTTGCCGGTCCGCGGACCCTGCAGGCGTGGTCTTGGGTGATCGCCTGCGGGATAGGTCTCGCATTCTGGGCGGTACTTCCAGGCGGACTTGAAGCGCATGTGGCCGAGACCGTTGGAATCATCTTCACCGGCTTCTTTGTCGGATCTGTCTTCATTCGGCCAACCGGTCCCACCCTGCTGGCTCGCCTGGGTTTTGCCGTGGGGAACGCGTTTCTGGGGACCTTGGTTTGGGCCGGCATATACCGCATTTCCGTCGGTGCCATTGTCGACGCGGTGGCCAACGCAACTATTGCCACAGCCCAGACCATGTTGCAAGCGGATCCCGCGCCTTCTCCAGAAGTGCAAGCTGTGCTACAAACGATGATCCAGGGAGCACCGACCTTCGCACGGCTCTCGCCTGGCATCCTGGTGCTGGCCGCCCTGGCTGGTGGAGCCCTCTCTTGGAAACTGTATCACTGGGTGGCCGCACGTCCCTTGGGGACTCCGCCCGGTCCCTTTACGGGGTTTCGCTTCAACGATCACCTCATCTGGCCCGCCATGATAACCTTGGGGGTCTTCCTGTTACCGCTCCCAGAACGGTGGCAGTTTGTGGCGGGGAACGGTCTCATCATCTGGATTGGGCTCTACCTCGTTCGCGGCACAGCGGTCCTCGGTGTCCTGCTGACTCGTATTCCAGTCCTTCTTCGATTTGGGCTCTTGCTCGGAGCCCTTGTACTACTACCATTCGCGTTGGGAGGGCTCCTGGCCCTCGGCTTGGCTGACACGTGGGTCGACCTGCGACGGCGGATCGCCCCACCTTCGACTTCATCCTAAGGATTGCAAGATGATCGATCTCATTCTGCGTGAAGATGTTCCCTCCCTCGGTCGAGCGGGGGCGGTCGTCCGGGTCAAACCGGGATACGCTCGCAACTACCTCCTCCCCAAGGGGCTTGCATTCGAAGCGACCCAGGGCAATAAAAAGCGCATCGACGCCGAGGCGCGGGTCCGCGCGGCACGTCATGCAACCGACGTGGCCGAGGCCAAGACACAGGCCACCACCCTAGAGGCATTGACCCTCACCATTTCGGCAAAAGCGGGCGAGGGCGATCGGCTCTTTGGATCGATTACCGCACAGGACATCTGCGATGCGGCGCTCGCAAAGGGACACACAATTGACAAACGGAAGATTGTTCTCGAGCACCCGTTGAAGGAAATCGGATCCCACGCGGTGCCGGTCCGTCTCCACCCTGAGGTACAAGCCGAACTCCGGGTTCTGGTGACTGCCGAGGAGATCGAGCCCGCTTGAGACGCACGGAGTGAGCTGGGGGATGGCACCCTGCCGTCTTGAGAGCAACTGGAGGGGACACTGCGGTGTGGTCCGGGCACGGGAGTGTGCATTCAAGCCCGTCTCAGACCGTCATATCGATAATGGCAATGGTATCCTTCGGCAGAGACCAATCGCAAGTATCCCATCTCCAGAGGCCACCGTTGCGCCTGTCTGAACTCCCAGAGTCGTTATGTCTGGCACACGACGCTGCGGACGACCGGAAGGCACAGGCGATTACCATTCTTGACCTTCGCGGGCTCAACGATGCGACGGATTATTTCATGATTGCTTCGGGAACCTCAGGCGCGCATGTCCGTGGGATCGGCGAGGCAATCCTGAGCACCCTGGGCGACCAGGGAATCTGGGCCCATCATGTCGAGGGCATGACAACCGGACGCTGGGTCTTGTTGGATTATGTCGATTTCATCATCCACATCTTTCATCCAGACACCCGTTCGTTTTATCGTTTAGAACGACTGTGGAGTGACGCCCCACTCCTTGACGTCGGTGGATCCTGAGGAAAGGACCGTCCCATGCGGTACGTACTCCCTGCCCTACTTGCGCTGACCGTTACGATTCCCACGGTTGGCCAAGCCCAGTATTCGTCCTATTTCGGCCGCAACAACGTCCGTTATAGCAAGGCCGACTTCAAGATTCTCCAGACGGAGCACTTCGACCTCCACTATTACGAACGGGAGTACGCGGCGGCCCTGGACGTTGCTCGCATGGCAGAACGATCCTACGCGAGGCTGGCTCGTCTCTTGAACCACAACTTTACTGAGCGCAAGCCAATCATCTTGTACGCTTCGCATTCGGAGTTTCAGGAGACCAACCTGGCCGGAGGCGGAATTGATGAAGGGACCGGGGGGTTCACCGATTTTCTCCGCCATCGGAACACCTTCCCGCTGACCGGATCCTACGAAGAGGTCGAGCACGTCCTCCAGCATGAAATGGTGCATCAGTTTCAGTTTGATATCTGGTCGCGCGGGAACGCCGCTGGGGGGCTGCAGAACATCATCAACGTGAATGCACCGCTCTGGTTTGGCGAGGGCATGGCGGAGTACTTCTCGATCGGACCGGTCAATTCCAATACGGCGATGTGGCTTCGCGATGCGGCCTTGGAAGGAAAACTCCCAACCCCGCAGCAGTTCTATCAGTTTTTTCCCTATCGATTCGGGCACGCCCTCCTCTCCTACATTGGAGATCGGTGGGGGGACGACGCCATCGGCGCCATCACCAAGACGGCCAGTGCGGGGACGGTAGAGGGAGCCATCCGTCGGGTGCTCGGCATCAGTTTCTCGCAGTTGGTTGCCCAGTGGCAGGATGCGGTCCAGAAACAATTCCTGCCCGACGTGTCGAATCGGGTGAAGGCTCGGACGATGTCGACCCCGCTGCTCACCGAACGATCATCCGATGGTACGCTGCACCTCGCACCTGCGTTGTCGCCGGACGGGTCGCTTGTCGCGTACTTCAGCGAGCGCAAGGGGTATTTCGTCGATATGTTCCTGGCCGACGGGAATACCGGCAAGGTCCAGCGACGGATCCTCAAGTCAACCTACAGCAGTGACTACGAGACCTATCGTTTTATCACATCCAGTGTTTCCTGGTCGCCCGACGGACAGTTCCTTGCCTTTGCCGCCAAACGGGGCGGACGCGACGAGTTGCTCATTGTCGACCCGGTGCGGAACAAGACCGTCCGTCGGATCAAGGTCGATCTCAGCGGCGTGACGACTCCCACGTGGAGCCCCGACGGCACGCAGATTGTCTTTAGCGGGCTCGACGGCGGGTTGTCCGACCTCTACCTGATCAATATTGACGGCACGGACATGCGACGGCTGACCAACGACCGGTATGCCGATCTCCACCCGGTCTGGTCGCCCGATGGAACGACCATTGCGTTTACCACGGATCGTGGCCCCAACACTGATTTCCGGACGCTTCGGATCGGGGATATGCGGATTGGGCTCCTCGACGTCGCCACGAACCGGATCGCACTTCCGGACGCTATGGCGGTCGGAAAGAATGTCAGCCCCCAGTGGTCGCCCGATGGAGCCTCACTCGCGTTTGTATCGGACCGTAATGGGATTAACAACATCTATCTCTATGAGGTGGCCAACCAGGAGTCCTACCAACTCACGGACTTCTATACCGGGGTGCAGGGGATCACCGCCTTGAGCCCCGTCCTGAGCTGGGCATCCCAGTCCGACCGGCTGGCCTTCGTCTACTTCGAACAGGGCAAGTACGATGTCTATACGCTCAGCAGCCCACGGCTCCTCAAGCGGGAACCATGGTCACCGGCGGATGTGGCTCCCGCAGCCATCGTCGCCCCCGCAGCTCCCACACTGGCCCGAACCCAGAACGCGCCCAAACCGGCGCAGGTGTTAGCCGGTGAAACGGTCTATCGAGGCAGCTCCGGCTTTCGGCGACCCGATTCCCTCGGTATCCTCGGAGATTCTCTTGAGGGGCAGCAGCCACTGACGATCGCAGCTCTGATGGACTCGTCCGACTTCGCCCTGCCCGACACCGCAGACTTCACGCATAAGCGGTATAAATCGAAGTTGACCCCCGAATATTTCTCCCGTCCCCAAGTGGGGTTTGTCCGGGATAACTTTGGCAGCGGAGTGACTGGTTCGGCTGTGCTGGTGTTGGGCGACATGCTGGGCGACAACCAGATGGTTATCGGTGCCTCACTCAACGGCCGACTCGCCGAGACCGAAGCCTTGGTCGCGTACACCAACCGTAAGAGCCGAACCAACTGGACCATCGGCGCCAGTCAAACCCCCTTCTTTTTCTTTGACGCCAACGAAGTGCGCGATGGCCCCCGAGAAGGCGAAGCGACCTTCGTCACCAACATTCGTCGATTTGTTCTTCGATCGGTTTTCGGGCAGGCAACGTATCCGATCACCCGGTTTCAACGATTCGAGGCGGGACTCTCGTTCTCGAACGTCGATGACGCCACCTTGAGTATTCTTGAACCCTTTAACCCAGCCACGGGGTTCCGCACCGCGAATCCCCAGTTGGTAACCACGAACAATTCCAACGTGAGTTTTGCGACACCGTCCGTCGCCCTGATCTACGACAACAGCCTGTTTGGCTTCGTGGGACCACTGGTCGGCCAGCGATATCGCTTTGAGGTGGCACAGTCACTCGGGGATTGGACCTATACCCAGGCCACAGCTGACTACCGGCGGTACGACAAACTCTTCGGGCCGTTTACGTTCGCGACTCGCGGACTGTATTTCGGCCGCACCGGACGTGACGCCGATCGGTTCCAGGTCTTTGGTGGGAACACAGAATTGATTCGTGGTCATACGTCGGGCAGCTACCGCGACAATGAGTGTCTGAGCAACGCCGATCCGGACTCGCCCAGCGGCTGCAACGCGTTTGACCAACTGATCGGCACCCAGCTTGCGCTCGCATCGGCAGAACTCCGATTCCCTCTCCTCCGTTTCCTTCCAACCGGCTTCCCCATCTTTGAGGCTGCGCTCTTTTACGATGTCGGATTGGTGTGGGACGATCGCAGTACCGTCAAGTTGAACCGCGACCCGGGTGACTCGTTTGATTTGGTACGGACGCCACTCCAAACCTACGGCGCCTCGGTTCGATCGAACATCTTCGGTTTCCTCGTGCTCCGCCTCGATTACGCCGTCCCCCGTTTCCGGCCCGGTGTCTCGGGCGGCTTATGGGCAGTAAGCCTGGGCCCCACCTTCTGATCGGCTCTCTTCGGGCCTCGGCCCTGCTCCTCGGCCTCTTCGTCACCGCGTGCGGTGGCGAGGAGGCTCCGGCACCTCCCACCCTCCCGGCACTGGCAGGGCCCTCATCGATCCTCCGGATCCCGCGCGACGGGGGCCGGGCTTTGGCGTATGCCGCCGATAGCCTCAGATCGTTGGGCTGGAGGACCGTTGGGTCCCTTCCAGCAATCGAGCAAGTCCTTGGAGGCGACCCCTCTGAACGATTGATCTATCTCCTGGGAAACAAGGGCACTATCCTGGGGCTGGACTTGGAATCGGGAACGACCCGCACCCTGAGCGAAGGAGTCCTCACCCCGGTGGTCAGCCCGGATGGATCGTTACTGGGCTCCTCACGCGACCATCATGTCATCCGGGTTGTGGCCCGACGCTCCGCCCAGTTCCGGCCGGTGCTTGTCCAGGCCCCACTTAGGTTGTTTGGCACCCATAATGGGCAGGCGATAGTCATCAGCGAAAACGATTCCGCTCGCATGACTCTGATTGGGCCTGATCGAGCAACGCCCGCCCAAGCGCTTCCGAGCACCCAGGTCGCCGCAGCCCCGTGGGGTGACCTCCTTGCCGTCGGAGCCAAGAATGATGCATGGATCTATGATCCGCAGGGGCGCGCTCCACCACAGGCACTTGCCCTGGGGATCCAACCAACGGCGTTCACCTTCAGCGCCTCCGGACACCAGCTATACGTGGCGACCCCCGACTCGCGGATCCGGGTATTTGATCGATTCAGTCTCAAGGAACAGCGGGCCATTGCATTGCCCGGTCTGGCAAAGGACCTGCGGTTCGATTTCTCAGGAAGATGGCTCCTCGCCCAACCGGCGACCGGAGACTCGGTCTGGGTGGTGGACATCACCACCAAGAGTGTGGCTGCAACGGTCCAAACCAACTGGGCCCAAGACCTTCCCCAAATAGTTGGTGCTTCGACCCTCCTGGTACGCCTTGGTGAAGATGTCGCCGCCATCAGCTTAGGCACGAGTCCATTGACCCAAACCGGGCGCGTGTCTGGTGGCGCTGAAGACTTCTGGGCGACCATTCAATGGGTTCCCCGGGGAGAACGAAACCGCGCACTCGCCGCGGCCGAAAGCGCGCTTGTGGTCCAAGACTCTGGTTTGATCACCGCCACCGACCTCCCCCCGATCCCATCCACAAACATCCGGGTATTCCTGCAAATCAGTAGCTCCCAGAATCCGGAATGGGCCAATGCCTTGGCGCAACAGGTGAGCGGGTTGGGATTCCCGGCCTCGGTTGCCCAACCAGAGCGGCCAGCCGATGGCTATCGAGTCATCGTTGGCCCATACGGGAGTCGGGAGGAGGCCGAAGAAGCGGGGCGGAGACTGGGCCGTCCCTTCTTTATCCTGAACCGAGCGCCGTAGAACCCGCACCCCAAAATCCCCCCCCCGTTTCGGCCCCCAGGAGACTATCTTTGGCGGGTTCCGAGCCCTCCCGGGCACCCCATCACCCAGCTCGACCCAGGACGCACCTCTATGAAGCTCACCAAGCTGGAGCTCTCCGGCTTTAAGTCATTCGCAGACACCGTAGCGCTCACTTTCGAGGATGGCGTGACCGCCATCGTCGGCCCCAACGGTTGCGGCAAGTCCAACGTATCTGACGCGGTCCGATGGGTCCTGGGCGAACAGTCCGCCCACCTCCTCCGGGGCGGGAAGATGGAGGATGTCATCTTCCAGGGCGCGGCCAACAGACGTCCAGTCAATGTCACCCAAGTTTCCTTGTTTCTCGACAATTCAGATGGCGACCTGCCCATCGCGTATCAAGAGGTCGTGATCACGCGCCGCCTCTCTCGATCAGGGCAGAGCGATTACCTGCTCAACAACACCTCGGTGCGCCTGCGTGATATCCAGGATCTCCTCCGAGGGACCGGCCTCGGAAGCGATGCTGGGGTGGTGATTGAGGCCAAGATGATTGACCTCCTGCTCTCCGATCGCGCAGAGGAGCGGCGTTCCCTCTTCGAGGAAGCCGCCGGTATCGGCCTCTATCGGAATCGGAAAGAAAGCTCCGAGCGTCGGCTGGAAGAGACCAGCGGTGACCTGCTGCGCCTTGAGGACCTGATTGCAGAGGTGCAATCTCAGATTCGGAGCCTGGCACGCCAAAAGGGAAAGACCGAGCGCCACGCCAAGTTGATGGACGAGAAGTTTGCGGTGCATGTCACCCTGGCACGGCGTCAGTTGGATGAGTTGTCTGACCAGGCAGCCGGGCTGGAAGCTCGCCATGGGGAGTTACAGGTCGAGCTGCCGCATGTGCGCTCAACCCTGGCCGAGCGGCTCAAAGACCATGAGCATTGCACCCGCCAACGGTCTCAGGCCGAACAACACCGCACGGCATTGGCTGGCGACGTTGCCCAGTGTCGCGTCGCGTTGGAAAAGCTCGAAGGCGATCTCGCCGTTGCCTCTGAGCGCCTGACCCATGCCACCGAACGCCGCGTCCGAGCTGAAGAAGAGCGACGACACGTATCGTCCCAACTCGTCGCGGCACGACAGGAGCGGGAGGCGGCATCAGCGGATCTCGCCGAAGCCGACGGGGAACACGGCAAGATCCAAACGGAGCTATCGGCGAGGACACAGACCGAAGCAGAGGTACGTGAACGTCTGGCGCACCATCGAACAACGGTGCAAGCCCTTGAGCAGGAAGTGCACGAACGCACCCAAACGGTCCGGAGCCTTGAAGGAGAACGCACCGCGCTCCAAGGCGAGTTGGCCGCCCTTCGAGAACAGCTTACCCAGGCCGACACCCAGCGGCTATCTCTCCAAGCTGAGTTTGACCATGCCGTGCGGCAGGACGACGCCACATCCCGGGAGGCGGCGCAGGTGCAGGAGGAGAGGGCCGCTGCCGAGGCTGGCGCAGA
>JAJCZW010000134.1 GCA_029262155.1 Gemmatimonadota bacterium | reverse complement strand
CCGCACTATCGGCCGACCCGCCCCCGAGACCACTCCGTACCGGAATCCGTTTGGTGAGCGTGAGGTGGACCCCGATCGGATCCTGAGTTGCTGACAGGACGAGTCGGGCAGCCCGAACGGCGAGATTCTCATCGGGGGGACCGAGGTCTTCGGTACTCTCCCCGTTCACCTCCAAGGTGACCGTCCCTGGCGGGCGGGGCTCTGCGGTCAATTCATCGGCCAGGCTAATCCGGGCGAAGAGTGTCTCCAGGCCATGATAGCCAGAACCCTCTCGCGACAGGACCCGGAGCAGGAGATTGACCTTTGCGTGGGCCGAAAGCGTGACGGGCTGGGTCACGGGGAGGCATCCTTGAGCGACCGCAGGCCGATGGACGTCCGCATGACCGACCAAGCCCCCAAGAGCGTGATAGGAATGAAGGTGGCGACGTGGTAGGTCGCACCATAGGTGAACGCCAGATCCTTGGGAACGCCGAAGAGGGCGAGTCCCAAGACGACCGCCGTCTCGAAGAGCCCGACATACCCGGGGCTCGAGGGAATCGCAATCCCAAACGCCAGGATTCCTTGGAGCACAAAGGCCCCCATCAGGTCCACCTCGATACCAAAAGCACGGAATGCCACGTAGAACGAGAGGGCGTTGACCGACCAAAGGACGCCTGACCACATCACCGCGAGGAAGAGGCGCCTGGGGGAGCGCAGGACCGCGAACCCTTCTCCGATGCCGTGGACCAGCCGAGCCAGGGTGTCGGTCACTCGCGGGATAGGAAGAAGCCTGACGAGGCGCTCCACCTGGGCTGGCCACACCACGACGGTCAAGGCACCAGCGAGGGCAATGCTACTCAGCAGGAGGATTCTCGTCACCAGGTCGTCTACGGCGAGGCTGCCTACCCGGGTGTCGCTCGGGAACCCCGAGGCGGCAAGCCCCAACACCAGGGTTCCGAGCAAGGTGAGGCCATCGAGGACACGTTCGACCGCAATGGAGGAGATCGCCGAGGTGAACCGGACGGGGGCAAGCCGGGAGGCGGCAAAGGCGCGCAAGAGTTCGCCCGCTCGGAAGGGAAAGACGTTGTTGGCCATGAACCCCATCGCGACCGCGTGCCACCCCGGGACGATGGGTAGGGGTTGTCCCTGGTCGGTGTGGAGGAGGGCACGCCACCGGAGGACTCGCAGGGGAAAGGCAGAGGTGGCCAATGCGACGGCGAGGAGCAGCGGGCCGATGCGGGCACGCCGGGCGAAATCCCAGGCTTGCCCCAGATTGACACCCCGACTTGCCCAGTAGAGGAAGAGAACGGAGACAACGCCACCAGCCACCGCCGCCCACATATTGCGGCGGAGCCGTGGTGGGGAAGCGTTAGGCGTCGTCAAGGGCGAGGGGTACGAGGTCGACGATCTCGTCGATCAACAGCGTGAGAGAGGCGGTATCGGCGCCCGCGGTCGCTCGGAGCGTCGTGCAGACGTGATCCAATCGGCGCCGCGCGTGCTCTCCGCGATAGAGGAGGGTGTCAATCGAAACGATCTCGTCGGTGCGCGCCATAGTGTGCTCGGGGGCAGCCGATACGGGAGGCGCGTTCTGGATCAAGCGATGCAGGTTGGAGAAACTGCGCTCGAACGTCGTACGGGGTTGGTCCGTCACGCCATCCGCCGGCTCCGCGTCATACAACAGGCTCTCAATGGGGACAATCGCCGTGTCTCCGCCCTCCTCCACAGCAGGTGGGACCGGAGACGGTCCATCGGCATGGGGCAGAAGGTGCGTTGCCTGAATCAAATCCTGAAGGACATCCTCAAGGGATGTGTCCGGAGCTTCGTTGAGGGGCTGGGCCATTGCCTGCAAGGCGAGCACCAGGGTGTCAGTCTCTTGGAAGGCGGAGCCCGAGTGAATGGTTCGGAGGATACTTTGGGTCGCGATCGCTTCACTGGCCCTCGGATCCGTTGGGTGGATGGCGCGGAGGCTCGCCGCGAGGGCGTGCAGATGAAACCGTCGGGCCGAGGGCGACGCGTCGCGAAGCTGGGACGCGGCATGACGGAGTCGGTCACCCAGACTGACCAAGTCCATCGGATCGGCTGGCGGGTTCAGTCCCGATGGGGGGAGAGTTGGCTCCGGGCTGAGGAGGATCTCCTCGATCGGGATCACATCCTCTTCCCGAGCGAAGCCCTCGTAGAGCGCGATGCCGAACTGATCGATGACCGGGGGAACATGCTGCTGATCTGCCTCGAGACCCTGGCCGGCCGCGAGGATCGCGGGTGCGGCCAACTCCAATATCGTGGCAAGAGAGGGTGGGGGCGGATAGCCTCGGAGCAGGTCGTTGATGAGCGCCTCAAGTCCTTCCAACACCCAGGAGAGTGACGCCAGGTTGGGGTGGGGAGCGAGGCCCCGCAGGGAATGCATCTGATCCAAGACGGTCCGGAGGAGATCGGCCCGTGGGACGTCGCCATCGGTGGCGAGGCTCCGGGCCCCACTGGCGATCCGCGCCGCTTCTTGTTGGACGAAGGTGAGGAGGCCGGGACCCGGGGTTGCATCAGGTGTCGCACCGGCGCGGGGATAGATTGGCGGTGGGGCACCGAGCAGATCGTCGAGCTGGTGGGTCAGATCGGCAACCGCCTCCCGCTCCTCGTCGTCCCAGTCTTTCGCATGCGCCACGAGGCGCTCGAAGGTGGCGTGAGCCGTTCGCAACTCTCCAGACACAGCCGCGTCCCAATGGTGGGTCCGGTCCCGGAGTGCCTTGGCCATTCCCTCAAGGGAGGCGGCGGCCCTGGCGAATCCCGGGGGGCCGGCCATCATGGCTGCCCCGCGAAGGGCGCGCGCCAGTTGGACGAACGCCGCATCCTTGTCATGGCCGGCGTGCGCCAAGATCGGGGCGAGTCTCGCCAGGTATTCGCCGGCTTCGCGGACGAAGAATTCGATGCGACCAAGGCTATGTGGCATGGGCAGTGGGCGGATTGTACCGTATTGGGGGCGCCAATGTCCAGGGGGATGGGATGAGAGTTGCGGTCATACCGATCGCGCCCCTTTGACTAAGGCAACCATCTCCCGAACGGCGGTCTCCATTCCTACCATCATGGCCCGCGCCATCACACTATGCCCAATGTTCAGTTCCTCGATGGCGGCAATCCGGGCGACGGCTTCAACGTTGGCGTAGGTGAGGCCGTGACCAGCATGGACGGCCAGTCCGAGTTTCCGGCTCAGGGTTGCCGCGGCGTCCAACGTCTCGAGCGCTGCCGAGTTGTGGGTCCAGCTATTGGCGTAGGCGCCGGTGTGAAGCTCAACGGCCGCAACGCCAAGCTGTGCCGCGGCGTGGAGCTGCTCCGGGTCAGGGTCGAGGAAAAGACTCGTCCGAATCCCGGCTTCTTGAAGGGATGCCAATGTTGTCGGAAGGCGGGGATCGGTCTGGCGGATATCGAGCCCACCCTCAGTGGTGATCTCTTCCCGTCGTTCGGGGACCAAGGTTGCTTGGTACGGTCTGACGTTGATCACTCGCTCCAAGACATCCGAGGCCAGGGCAAGCTCGACGTTGAGGACCGTACCAATCACCTTCGCAAGGGCAGGGAGATCGGCATCCTGGATATGCCGCCTGTCCTCGCGGAGGTGCACAGTGATGCCGTCCGCGCCAGCCGACTCGCAGTGAATGGCAGCCGCAATGGGATCCGGCTCGTCAGCTTGGCGGGCTTCTCGGAGCGTCGCCACATGGTCGATGTTGATATACAGACGTATTGGTTGCATTGCTCAGTGTATCCCGCCTGGTTTACTTTTGCTCTGGCCTGCCACGGAGTCTCCCATGCGCATAGCACTGCTCGGTTCCAGTCTTCTTGTCGTCGCCTGTGGAGGTGGACACAGCGCCCAAACGACCCCCACGCCGTCCGGCACGCCTCCCCCAACCGCCTTGGCTGTTGTCCAGGAGTTTATGCAAGCCGTCGCCGACAGCAACCTCGACCGGATGTCTGAATTATGGGGCACCGAGCGTGGACCGGCCAGATCGACGGGCCGGCCGGAAGATTTCCGCCGGCGGGTGATCATCATGCATTCCTACCTTCGCAACGGGGGGTCCCGCGTGGTGGCGGAGCGGGAGGAGCCTACGGGGCAGAAGGTCGTCACGGTTGAGTTAACCCGTCCGGGATGTGTGAAGTCGGTGCCATTTACGTTGATCGCTTATCGGCAGGGGTGGCTCATCAACGCGATCGAACTCGACGCGGCAGGGAGCCCCCTCAAACCATGCGGAGCTTCCCGACCCTAGACGGTCAGAAAACTCCAAACGCCTTGGTGTCGTTTATTCGGTGAGTTCGAGGAGGATCCCCGCGGTCGACTTGGGGTGGATGAAGGCGATGCGGTGGCCACCTGCCCCTTCACGGGGGACGGAATCGACGAGTTCGTACCCGGCGGCACGACAGGCCGTCAGGGCTTGGGCAAGATCGGGGACGCGGAAACAGAGGTGGTGAATCCCGGGGCCCCGTTTGGCGAGGAACTTGGCAATCGGAGAGTCGGGGTGGTCAGGTTCCAGCAGCTCGATCTCTGTCTCCCCCATGGGTAGGGAGGCGATTCGGGCGCCATCGGACTCTTGAGTGGAGCCGGCAGATAAGCCGAGTACGACTTGGTAGAATGGAATCGCCTCCTCGATAGAACGGACGGCGATACCAACGTGGGCAAGGGAGGGCTGGTGCGGCATGGCCGGTCTCCTTCGACAGTAGAGCATTGTGCGAGCAGGAAAAACCTAATGACCAGGCGCGCGTTCTGCGCCGATGGAGTGATGAGCATGGCAGAAACGAAGGCAACAGTGGCGGTGACCGACGACGACTTTGCGTCCACTGTGGAGGCGGGCGAGGGTTTGGTTGTGGTCGATTTTTGGGCTGAGTGGTGTGGCCCATGCCGAGCGATCGCCCCCGCCCTGGAAGAGCTGGCGACAACGTACGCCGGCCAGGCGACGATTGCCAAGATGGATGTTGATGCTAACCAGCGCACACCGATGCGCTTTAACGTCCGATCAATTCCGACATTGCTTTTCTTCAAGGACGGGAAGCACGTCGATACGGTTGTCGGAGGTGTGCCAAAGCAAACTCTCGACAAGAAGATCCAGCAACATATCGGCTGACCCGCCTCGGGCTGACGCACAGAAGGCGCCGGCCCAATCCTCTGGAGACCAGCGTCCGGTGGCACTTGGTACCTTGTATGTCGTCGCGACCCCGCTCGGCCATCTCGGCGATCTGACGGCACGGGCGAGCGAGGTACTTCGGGACGTTTCACTGGTCGCCGCCGAAGATACCCGGCGTACCAGAGTCCTCCTCGCCTCCCTTGGGTCGAATCCCACGCTCCTCAGTTACCATGCTCATTCTCCTCCGGAGCGGGCCGCGAAGTTGATAGAGGTCCTTCTGTCGGGAACCGATGTCGCGTTGGTGACCGATGCGGGAACGCCCGCTCTCAGCGATCCTGGGGCACACCTCACCGCCAGGGCCCGGAATGCCGGTATCCCTGTGGTGCCGATCCCAGGGCCGTCGGCTATTACGACGTTGCTCTCGGTCGCCGGTCTCCCAGCCGATCGGTTTGTTTTCGTTGGATTCCTGCCCCGACGTGGAGCGGCCCGACGGATACTGCTCGACCGAATCGCTCAGGAACCCTGGACCACTGTACTTTTCGAGTCACCCAACCGCCTGGTAGTACTGCTCGAAGATGTGCTGGCGAACGGGGATCCCAATCGCTTGGTTGTGGTCGGGCGTGAGCTGACAAAGATGCATGAGGACATCCGGTCGGGCGCTTTGACTGAACTCATCGCGTGGTACACCGCGAACCCGCCACGGGGAGAGGTGACGGTAGCCCTCGCGGGGGTCGAGTCAAAGGAGCCCGTCATCTCGGAGGAGTCACTGACGGAGCGGATCGATCAACTTCTCGCCGACGGGATGCCACGCCGGGAGATCGCACGAGAGATCATGGCAGAGTTCGGCATGTCGCGAAATGCGGCCTATGCCAGAGTCCAGGAGCACAGATGACCCACAATCCCAAACGCCCTGGACTCATCGTCCTGCTGGGTCTTCTCCTTGGACCTGGGCTCGCCTCGGCGAGTCAAGGTGAGCGCATTGCGATTGCCCGCCTCCAATACGATGGGGGAGGCGATTGGTATGCGAATCCGTCGAGCCTGCCGAATCTGTTGCGGGCGATTGAGGAGCGCACCACCGCCTCGGTCGAACCACGGGAGCGAACGGTCACGTTGGATGATGACGCGCTTTGGGAAGTGCCCTATCTCTATATGACCGGCCATGGAAATGTTCGCTGGACCGTCTCAGAGCGGGAGACGCTCCGACGCTATCTCGCCCAAGGGGGATTCCTTCACATCGATGACAACTACGGGATGGATGAATCGATTCGACGAGAACTTGGCGGGTTATTCCCCAATCGCCCGCTGGTCGACATTCCTCTCGATCACCCCGTCTATCATATCGTCTACGACTTCCCCGAGGGGTTGCCCAAGATCCACGAACATGACGGCAAACCCGCACAGGGCTTGGGAATCTTTCTCGGAAACCGCCTCGTCGTGTACTACTCGTATCAGTCTGATCTTGGCGACGGATGGGAAGACCCTGATGTGCACCACGATCCTCCCGAGAAACACGAGGCCGCGCTACGAATGGGCGTCAATCTCGTGATGTATGCCTTTGGCTCTGGAGCCCGATGACCGCTACCCACCGCGCGCTGAACAATGTGAGCAGCCCGCTACGCCGGTGGACCCGATTTCTTTGGTTCACCGGTGGAGTCGGTCTGGCGTTCGGCGCGATCGGGATCATGACCTGGCTCGCATGGTGGGGCGTTGTTCAATCTCCGCTTTGGGTTGTATGGGCGTGGGGTGTGGCCATCGGTGGAGTCGGACTGGTGCTGTGGCGCGCCTACGGCGCGCTTCGTCAGCTCGACCTCCGACCCCTTGCCACCAGGCTTGAGAAGGTAGGCGGATGGCGCCACGGGACCCTGACCTCGCTCCTCGAATCAAGTGGTGAGGGCACCAGTCCGGAACTCCTGGCTGAGGCAGATCGTCTCCGAGCACGGGAGATCGCAGAGCACGGACCGAGTGCGTTGCACGCACAGCTGACGGGTGTGCGTGCTCGGGTGCGACTTTTCGGGGGTGTTGTCCTGATAGGCACGGTCATGATCGTGATGGCAGACCCTATCAACGGCACAGCAGCAGAACTCTGGGCCCCCGGGGCAGCCCTCGATCGGTATCTGGCGCCGGTGCGGCTCACACCAGATCGGACGGAGGTGGATCTGGGGGACACCGTCGTGGTCTTACTGGAGGCCCCCGGGCGAGGCGACGTCATTCTCGCGACACGGGCGCCTGGGGAGGTATGGAAGGATCGCGCTGTTCAACTCGATTCTACGAGCCGTGCGACGCTCACGCTCGGTCCGCTGCGATCGGATCTTCTCCTTCGAGCGTTTGGCGGAGGGGGCGGGCGGGCCTCGGACACCACGCGGATTCATGTGCGGGTTCCGGCGTTTCTTGCGAGGCTCGAACTGATCGCGGAGTATCCAGCCTATCTCCAACGGGATTCCGAGCCGCTATCGGCGTTAGGTGAGCCCCTGACCGTTCCCGCGGGGACCTTGCTCAGGTCTCGGGGCGAGGCTACAGCCCCTCTCCAGTCGGGTCGGTGGACCGGGCCGCTTGGGGCCACCGAGGTGGAGACCCAAGGGGCAACCTTTGCCGGTGCTTTCCTCCCAACGAAGAGTGGCGAGTATCGACTCGAGTTGCTGACCCGGGACGGGGTTCCTCTCGCCGGCGACGGCGTTCTTCTACCGATCCAGGTCGTGGCCGACAGCGCCCCGACCATTGAGATACCATCTCCTGGGCTCGATACCGCGGTCGTTCTTGAGCAAATCATTCCGATCGTCGTCGACGCGCGCGACGACCATCTCCTCCGTCGAGTTACCGTAGAGATGCGGCGGCGGCCGCGAGGAAGTGTGCCAGATTCGACCGTGCGACTGACCCTCCCGCTACCGTCTGGAGGGGCCGATCGGGTGATCATTCCGAGCAGACTGGTGCTCGACGCACTCGCGGCGAGCCCCGGCGACACCATCACCTACCGCGCGCTCGCTGAAGACAACGCACCCAGCCCGCATGTCTCCTCCAGTCGGGTGCACGTCCTGATCCTCCCGACAAGCCGTGGGGCACGAACCGAGCGAGGGCGCGCCAGCGATGCTATTCGTCGACAACTTGATTCTCTGATCGCCGATAGTCGCTCACTCGAGCGCCAGGCGGAAGCCCTCTCACGGGCCCAAGCACGAGGACCCCAGCCGGGAGGAGCTCCTGAAGCAGGGCGCCAACTCACCTTCGAAGAAACCAAGCGTGCGGAGGGCGTGGTCCAAGACCAGGAACAGCTCCTGGCCGAGGCAGAATCGTTGGAACGCAGCCTCCAGGAACTTGCTGACGCGGCCGATCGAGCCGGGATCGGTGATTCGGCCTGGGAAAGGAGACTCCAAGAGATTCGGGACGAGTTGCGGCGTGCGCTCTCACCCGAATTGAAGGAGCGCCTCGCGGAGTTGCAGCAAGCATTAGATAGTCTCGACGCGGGTCGGGCACAGCAGGCGCTGAAACAGTTGGCGGAGGCACAGCGTGCCCTCCGGGAGGCGCTGGAACGGAGTCGGGAGCTGTTCAAGCGGGCGGCGCTCGAAGGGGAGCTCGCGAGCTTGGAGCAGGAAGCCAAGGAGGTTGCGGAGGCGCAACGTGAGGCTGTCGAAGCGATGCAGGCCGGCGATTCCGCGGCTGCCGCCAATGAACAGACTCTTGCCGCCCGGGCCGATACGCTCGCGTCGGGTCTCGATCAAGCCGCTGCCCGCATGGAGCAGGATTCCTCCGGGGCCACTCTCCAGGCCACTGCCGAGCAAGCCCGGGCCGCTGCGGAAGCCATGCGTAAGGCTGCTCAAGCGGGACGCCAGGGACAGCAACAACAGGCAGAACAACACGGGCAACAGGCCGCAAGTGATATGTCGAAGGTCGAGAAGGCGGTGCAGGATCAACGGGAAGCGCAGCAGCAGGAGTGGCGGGAGGAGGTCGTGCGAGCCTTGGATCGGGCGCTGGCGGAGGCGAGTCGGTTGGCCGATCGACAATTGAGCGTGGCAGAGCAGATGCAGCGTGGGCGACCGACGGCCGAGCTCCGGCGGGAGCAGGCCTCGGTTCAAGAAGGCGTGCAACAACTGTTGGAACAAGTCAAGACGGCGAGTGGTCAAAACGCCCTGGTGTCGCCCCGAATCGGAACCACCCTCACGGCGGCGGCGCAGCAGATGGGGCGGGCCCGCTCCGCGATCTCGACTGCCAGTCCCAATATGCGTGAGGCGGGCATTCAAGCCGGTGAAGCAGTCGATGCCCTGAACATGGCCGCGTATCAGTTGCTGCGGTCGCGAGGTGATGTGTCGGGCTCCTCCTCCGGATCGGGACTCGCCGAGGCCCTCGAACGGATGGCGCAGCTCGCGCAGCAACAGGGAGCCTTGAGCCAACAGGCAGGAGGGCTGCTTCCCCTCGCGGGCCAGAGTGCGATTCAGCAGGAGTTGCAGGCACTTGCCGGTCAACAGCGTGCCGCGGCGCAGGAGTTGGAGCGCGTGCGGGCATTGGGGCAGCTTCCGGGTGCCGACCAATTGGCCCGTGAGGCAGAGGACTTGGCTCGGCGGCTGGAAGCGGGTCGGCTCGACCGTGAGACCGTTGCGAGACAGGAGCGGCTCTTTCAGCGGATGCTGGACGCCGGCCGAACCCTCCAGGGAGAAGAAAAGGACGATTCGAAAGAACGACGGAGCGAAACCCCGGATGCCATTGCACCGTTTCTTCCTCCCGATCTCGACCCCCGGGTTCGGGAACATCTCCGGTGGCCGACATGGGAAGAGCTGCTACGGCTCTCGCCCGATCAACGCCGATGGGTGGCGGACTACTTCCGCCGACTGAGCACACGTCCGTGAAGAATCGCCACTCGCATGGTCTCCGTCTGTTCTTCTTGGTGTTCGGGTTCCTGGCCACCGGGGTGCAACGCAGTGCCGCGCAACAGGATCGCATCAATCGCGCCTTCGAGTTTGAACGACGCGGCGAGTACACCGCGGCGGCGGTCCTGTATCGCGACATTCTCAGTACCCGGCCGGCAGATGTGGCGGCGCTGTTAGGGCTTGAGCGGGCCCTGCAGCCGCTCAACCGGTTGGATGAAGTACAGGATGCCATCACCGCGGCGCTCGCCGCCGATCCCAGTCAGATCCCCATCTATGGCGTTGGTGTACGGGTCTGGGGTGCGTTCCACAATAGCGATTCCGTCCGCGCCTTTGTGCGGCGATGGGCCGAACGGGAACCCGCCAGCGAGGCCCCGTATCAAGAATGGGGCATGACTGCCCTGCAGGCGCGGGACCGCTCCGACGCGCGCGAGGCGTACGAAATGGGTCGCCGGGCGTTAGGCAACCCAACAGCCCTTGCGGCGGAACTCGCCCAACTGGCCACCCTGGAAGGGGCCTATGCTGAGGCGGTGCACGAGTGGATCACAGCGGTCCAGGCGGTGCCGGGGTATAAATCCTCGGCGGTAGCCGTCTTAGGCCAAGTTCCCCTCGATCGTCGAGCCGTGATCGAGGACGCCTTGGTGGGGGCCGACAACGATGTCTCGCGGCGTCTAGCCGCTTCCTTACTTGTGCGGTGGGGGGAGCCGATCCGCGGAGTGGACGTGCTGACGAACGCATTACCCGATGGGACCCCCGGCACGACCCTCTTGCAAGAGTTGATGGATGAGCTCCGGAGTCAAACAACCGTCCCCGGTCGATTGGCCAGAGGGAAGGCGCTGGAGGCACTCGCGCCTCGGGCTGGGGGATCGCAGGCGTCGCGGTTCTATCTCGAAGCCGCGCAGGCCTACGCCGATGGCGGTGATCAGCCGAGTGCCCGCCGGATGTTGGCCCAGTTGGCCACCGCACCAGGAACCTCGCCAACGATTGCCGCCTCGGCTGCGTCGACCCTCGTTGGTGTCCTCATCGGCGAGGGCGAGATGGAGCAAGCCGAAGCGCGATTCCGAGAGGTCCGTGGCCGACTGAGCGGAGAAGAACGGACCCACCTCGGGATTGCTCTTGCCGAGGGATGGTTGAACTTGGGCCAGTTGGATAGAGCAGAAAGTGCACTCGGTGCCGACAGCACGGTCAACGGTTTGGCACTCAAGGGAAAGATTCTACTATTCCGCGGTGATATACCCGGTGCCCAAGCCGCGCTCGCCGCCGCTGGCCCCTTTGCGG
>JAJCZW010000133.1 GCA_029262155.1 Gemmatimonadota bacterium | reverse complement strand
GTTGGCGGAGGCCGAAGGCCACCCAAGGCTTGGTGGAGCGTAGCCGATGGGCGGGAAGGGCGCGTGAAGATCTGGATCGATGCTGATGCCGCTCCCCGGGATGTCAAAGACCTCGTCTTCCGTGCAGCCAAACGGCTGAGTCTGCCCACCATCTTGGTGGCTAATTCACGACTGCGTCCCCCGGCGGGGAACCCTATGGTCAGTGCCGTTTGGGTCGATGGTGGTCCCGACGTCGCCGACCAGCACATTGCCGATCATGCCGAACCTGGCGACCTCGTGATCACCCAGGATATCCCCCTGGCCGCGTTGCTCGTCCCCCAAGGGGTGGCGGTATTGGATCCGCGGGGCGACGAACATACCGAGGAGACGATCGGCGAACGGCTTTCTATTCGGGATTTCATGGAACAAGCGCGGACTGCCGGTGTGGTAACCGGTGGACCGCCGCCCTACGACAGCCGAGCCAAACAGGCGTTTGCAGCAGCCCTAGACCGGACGCTGACGCGGCTCCTCCGCGCCTCCTAATGGCGTGATGATGATCGCGTTCTAGGGTATCGCGCACCACCGACACAACGAAAGAAAAGACGAAGACGGTCAGCGAATCCGCCAGCCGTTCACCGGACCGGGGTTAAAAAACTTCTCCGGCGTCATGACTCCGTCCCGCTTGAAAACCATTCCGTCTTTCAGCACGAAGCGGACCTCTCGGAGCGCGTCGATGTCCTGTAACGGATTCCCTGCCACCGCGATCAAATCGGCGACGAGACCTACCTGAATCAATCCGCGGGTCTCCAGCGTCTCGCTCGCCTGGTACCCGGTCACCGTCATCGCGCGGAGGATGTCGACCGGTGGGATGCCGGCGGCTTTCCAGGTCTCCAGGAACTCGATGGCGACCTCTCCCCGAGTCTTTCCCGGCACGTAGTAGTCTGCATCGGTTGAGAAGGTGAGGGGAACCTTGTTGTCATAAGCGTTCTTGAGACCTCGCACGTTGGCCTCGTACGCCTCCGGCGTGGTGTGGCCGGTGAGTGTGAGGGGTGTCTCGGTGCCAGCTCGAAAGATGCCCTTCTGGGCCATGAGTTTGTGCATCTCGTCGGTCAATCCGCGGCTGTGCGCGATCGACCAGATGCCGGCCTCGATCGCACGTCTGGCACCTTCGACGGTTTGGACGTGCCCCTCCACTCTGACCCCCGCTTTCGCCGACTCGGCAATCACCAGGCGGATCTCGTCGGTAGTGTAGCCCCACGGCTTGCAGTCCACACAGATCTTGATGACTGTGGCTCCATAGAGCAGGTTCTGGCGAATCGCTTTGATGATCTCGTCCGGGGTGTCGGCGTCGAGGTATTCCGGGTACACGATTCCTTTCCCTGTTCCCATCTCCGGCGTGGGCCAGAACTGGCCGCCCATGCCGCCGATGATGATCCCCGAGTTGATAATCGTCGGCCCCGGAATCCAGCCCTGCTCGATCGCGACCCGGAGGGCGGCGTCGGCGTAGTTCCCGTTGTTCCCCATGTCGCGGACGATAGTGAATCCCGACGAGAGCATCTGAATCCCGTTCGACACCGCCTGGATCGCTCGGAGTGGGGTCCCCTCCATCACGTAGGTGAGGTAGTAGACATCGTTTTCGGGCACCTTCTTGTAGGTCAGCGCCAGGTGGTTGTGGGTGTCGACCAATCCCGGTAAAACAGTCAGATCGGAGAGATCGATGACCTCTGCGCCGCGCGGGATGGCGGTGTCTCCACCGACGGCGGTGAATCGACCTTCCTCGATCAGGATCACTTGGTTCGTGGCGATGGTGCCTGTTTCCGGGTTGACCAAGCGGCCCGCCTTGATCGCGGTGACCTGGGCTGCGAGTGGGGTGGCCGTGACGGCGAGGGCGACCAGCGCCTGAACGAGCGATGTCATGGGAACTCCATGGCGGGTTGGCGAGCGAGAATGGTCCTCGAACCTACCGGAGAACCGGAGAACTGTCGAGCCGGCGGAAGGAACACCAACCATCCTCATTGTTGATGAGATCCTGCGGCGCACGCCGCAGGATCGGCCCGGGTGAGGTGGCTCGCACCACTAGGCGTGGGTCCGCTGATCGGAGTTGGCCGCCGGGGGGAGCGGCGGAGTCGCTGCCTCACTCGACGGGTTCGGCTGATTGGCGAGGTGAGCCCTCGCGCCCGGCGCCTGCGGCGACGCGTCCTGAAGGACGCTCATTGTGATCCTGCCCTTTAGGGCATCTCGCGCGCAGCGCGCCGAGCCTCGACTTCAGTCGAGGACAGGTGACATGGCCAAGTGCCGGGATCACTTGGTGAGGACAGAGACTTGGGACGCGTTTTTGATGAGATCCTGCGGCTCACGCCGCAGGCTCGGCCGGGGAGGTGGCTTACGCCACCCAAGTGTGTGTCGGTGGAACGGAGTCGGCCGCGTGAGCGGCCTCGAACCGCCGAGCCCTGGGCGAAAGCCCAGGGGGTGAAGTCCGTCTCCTGCTCCAAATTGCTGGCATTCAGAGCACGGAGCGTCGACTTCTGTCGCGGAGAAGGGGGCGTTACCGGAGCAACGCACTCTCCAAACTGACGACGACCGTACGTGGCTGATTCGGTAGGTGGCATACCGGGTGGTGACAAGGAATGGTGATGTGGTGCGTTAACGGGCCACAATTCAGATGTGAAAGGATACAGTCCGATGACCAGAGAACCAATCGCATGCCCTATCATCCCATCCCACAACGCCTTGATCGTCGACGATGGGGTAGACGGCTATGACCGTTTCCGCTGTGACTGTCCAGCTTGCGGCAGATTCGTGATAGACAAGGGCGCCGCACATGCCCTTGCTGGAGACCACCCGTGCCCGGAGGATGGGGCCCTGCTGGCGGAGGCGATTGGGAGAGCCAACGCACGAGGCGACGAACTTCTGATCCAGAGCCCCGAGCATGCTCGGGGAATCTTTCGGGAGATGGAGGATGTGCTCCACTGCGGACGTCGGGCTTGACGTTCCCGATATGACCCCCAAACCAAAACCGACAGTTTTTTCCATCAGATCATACGAATGACCCGGCCTGAGGCTCCCCGCTCGGCGCACATTCCTACGTCAATTGGAGCATCGAGAAGGAAAGCTATGGGACCTGGAGGGGCCCTCCGGTCGGTACCCACTCGCAGCCGTCTTCTGAGATCGCGAAGGCATACACGACTGTCCGCACCGCGTCGTCGTCTTGGACCTGGCGGGCGAGCATTGACAGGGTATCGTTCTGAAATGTTGGGATGGACACTCCATCACTTTGGAATGGAATGAGGGCATCTACGCACACCCGCTGGAAGTCTGCGGAGACGATCGACAGATAGTACCCCAATACGTTGAACAGAGGACGGCCGCCGTTGCCTTCGGAAAGATCGAGATCAAGCATAAGAATCGCAATGTTCCCATTGGACAGGGAGCCAATTGCCACCGGTGTCGAGGCAAGGATCTTAAAGGCACCATCGTTGGCGATCTGCGCTTCCTGAAGGGCCACGAGATTGGGTGGGTTGCCGAGTCTTCGTGCCGCCGGCACCCGCACCTGTCCGAGGAATGTGCCGTTGGCGTGAAAAAGGTCGAGCCCCGGTTCGGTTGGAATAAGGGCAACGACTAGAGAATCCTGAACGATGGCCTCTGGCCATCCATACGAGGCGGCAATATTCCCAGCATCCCGGACCCAAGCGGGTACGGGGATGGATGTGACCACGGAGTCTTCCCTCCAGTTCCAACGGACCAACAGATTGGATGAAGGGAAGGCGGTGAAGAATACCGTATCCTCCCGGACGGTCCAGGAATGCCCGGCGATTGTGAATGGAACATTGAAGCCGCGAAGGTAGGTGCCGGTCTTGGCGTCCAGAACGGTGAGATACTTTCGGCGCACATCCACAACGGTGAGAAGGGAGTCATGCGCCACCAGGCCGATTGTTCCTGGGCCCCGAAACTCTCCCGGTCCATCTCCCCGCCATCCGAGCACTTTCGGAGTGGAGCCGTCGGGTTCGTATCGAACGACGATGCCAGTCTCGGCATCGGCGACGAAGAGCACACCGGAGGCGCTACGCGCAAAAACGAGACGAGCGCCAAGTGGAACTGTATCTGGGTCGCTCAAGAGAACAGAGTCAATGAGGCTTACTGTAGGGCCATTTACGGAGGGTGACACCGTGTTGGAAGAAATCTCTATGGCCTCGTTGCCGCTGATACAGGAGATACCAACGATGACGGCAAAGAGGAGCCCAGGAAACGTGCGCAGTAATCTTGGCATGTGTGTGCTCCGCATGGCCTCAGGTAGATTGGCCTGATGTTTGACCCCACACCCGGTAGCCTGCTTCAGTAGGTGGCATACCGGGTGGTGACAAGGAATGGTGATGTGGTGCGTTAACGGGGCCCTGCTAGTTGCGCATCATGGCTCGATCGTATCCCCAGGAGGGCAGATACAATTGCTGGTGTTTTGGCTACAATCGATAAGGCAGTAGAAGAAATAGGTACAGAGCGTCCAAGTCGTGTGGCTCGGATCTGGGTTGTGTTGGGCAAGAGAACTCCGTGGCGACCCCAGGCCCAGAACGAACAACGATAGCATCAGAAGCAAGGTTTTTCATCTCATCATCCACCTCCCAAAGGAACGTTATCTGACAAACTACGGCATCATCACTCAAGCACGGTGCGCCCCATTAACGCATCATACCACCCATCATCTGCTTGCTAGTTTTTCCACGGATACCTGCTACGGAGTAGAGGGAGTGCCTCTTTCATAGAGAGAACAGCGTCCCAACCGTCGGGATCGCGATAGATCACGTATGTCTTCGGAGCACCAAGGTGGGTTAAGGTCGTATCGATCACCGCACCGGCAAGCAGTCCCCGCGTGCCAAGCTCTTTGCGCTCTCGGGCGGTTGGAGTACGACTATAGACAAGCCTGATCTCTGTGGGATATAACCTGTGAGAATACAGGATGCTTTGTAACGCGGGATCACAGGCCGTGCACTCCCCAGGGTCCACCACGACTGTTGCCCCCTCGACCGGCACGGCATGGCTGTTCGCTAAGACAGCATTCAGGATCTCTTGAGAGGATGCCTGTGGTACGGGTCCCGCGCAAGCCCCGGTAATTACAGTGAAGGCGGCCATTGCAAACCCGCCTAGGCCGGCAAGCGACCGCAGGAGTCCCAAAATTCCTGCTCCTCCCCTTGCCCAGCAGCTATTCGTTCGCGACCGACAACTAGCACCAGAAGTCATAACGATTGGCCTCCCCCATCCACCGAGTGCACGTCCAAACCCTAGCATGCTTGAAGGACTCCACGGTATACTTATGGCAGTGGGCGTGTCAAGAGGATGATATGTCGGGCTATTGACAAACTGGCGCTGCTAGCAGGATTGGAGTTGACCCTGTTTCGCGGACACCGGAACGATTCTAATCTAGCCGCAGGTCCCCGCATCCTGCGGAATGCCGGTGTGGAGACCTTTGAGTCCTGCCAAGGCTGACCAGGTGAGCTGTGCCACACTCTCCGAGAGGCCTCGACTTCAATCGAGGACCAGGAGCCGTCCCGTTCGGATCCGGGAGCGGATGTCGTCTAATCCATCCACTCGTTCGTGAGGTGGACTCTAGGCCGACGGCTGCCGCGGAACCATTGTCGCTAGCGAAGCAGCGCGCTCTCCAGACTCACCACAACCGTCCGAGGTTGATTCGGTGCCACAAAACCACCCGCCCGAACCTCGGCATAGGTCTGGTTGAACAGATTCCGGACGCCAACGCGCACCGTGCCGAGCTGACGAACACGATACCCGGCTCCAACCTGCACCACCGCGTAGGGGTCGGTGTCGACATCGGGTTCGTCGAACGGAGTGTAGGGCCCGACGATGAAGGCACCGGTATCGAGGAACCAATCGTATTGCACGGGTGCGATCGAGAGGCGGAGGTTGCCCGAGTAGGTGGCGGTGTTGAAGACGTGGAGCCCAGCCAAGGATTCACCCTCGTCGGTGGTAAAGTCGCGATAGATTGCATCGACGATGGTGCCGTTGGCGGAGAACCGCACACCCGGCGCAAGGCGGAGAGCTGCGTTGAGGTCGATGCCGTTTCGCCGACTCCGGCCGCCATTGGTCGATTCGACGCGTATCGGGTCGAAGGTTTGTTCGTTACTCACCGTCATGTGAAATGCCGTCGCGCCGAGTCGAACAGCTCCACGTTCGAACCGAGTACCGACTTCGGTGGCCCAGGTGGTGATAAAGGGGATGGAGGGGTCTTCGATCACTCCATCGGCTTGACGGAACCCGCGGGACACGTTGACATGGACGTCTCCGTAGCCGCCGATCGCGTAGGTGGCGCCGAGCTTCGGCGTCACCACCGCACGGGTCGCTTGAACCGAGCTGCCCTCGAGGGTGGAACGTGTCCCCAAGACATCCACCCGACTCCCGAGAGAGACTCGGAGACTGGGGAGCAGATTCCAGGCGGAAGAGACGAACAGCCCCCCCGATGCCTGACGGGCGCTTACATCGGTCGCGGCACTGTCGCGGCCCCGGCCGGTCGTGAAGTACCGTTGATAGTCGGCATGATCGAATCGGCTCTCCAGCCCGATTGTGACCAAGCCGTGCTTCCCGGTATACGTCAACGCGCTGGTGAGCCCGATACCATAGCGGGTGTCCTCTTCTTCGGTTTGGCTGCCACTGCCTTCTCCCTCGCCCCCCTCGGGGGGGATTGTCAAGAACAGCTGCCATCGGCTCTGGGTGCCGTAGATGGTTGACCGCCACAAGAGATTGTCCGAGGCGATGACCCGTATGCTGGCGCGTTCTTGGGCTCGCCGTTTGAAGCCGCCGTCGGTCCGATCGATCGCCTGGTCAAAGGCTCGGGCATCGAACTCCTCGACCGAAAGAAACCCCGGCGAATCCCATCGACTCACATAGAGACCGAGACCAAAATCGAGCGTCGTAGGATCGGAGACTTGCCGCACCCACCGGAGGTGACCCTGTCCCAAGTCGTAACCGCTGTTGGGCCGCCACCCGCCTTCGCGCACAAAGCGTCCTCCGCCGACCAGTCCGGTCTTTCCCCGATCGAGCCCAGACAAGACGCCCACGTCGAGGTGGTCATAGCTCCCGCCGGATGACCAGAATCGGGTACCGTCCATCCGTTCCAGAGTCCGAACGTTGACCACGCCGGCCATGGCGAAGTTGCCATACAACGGATTCGTAGGTCCTCGGGTCACCTCCAGATCGCGAATCGCCTGGGGAAACAACAGACTCCAGTCGTTGTAGCCTTCGGCATGACCGTTGACCGGTTCATTCACCGGAACCCCATCAACCCAGAGGGCCATATCGGTCGAGTGGTCGGAAGAAAAGCCACGGACCGAGGCGGTCGGCGCGAACCCGGGTCCCTGGCCCTGTTCATGGACCTCGAGCCCGGCGGTCTGCCGGAGCAAATCCCAGGGACTGGAAGAGACGGTGCGTCCGAGCTGTGCCCGGGGAATCTTGAGGCTGCTGAGCGGGTCGTAGCGGGCGGTTGGGGCTGCGCTTACAGTGATCTCCTGCAGCGTTGCCACTCGGCTGGAGTCGACAGCAGTCGTGTCGGGTCGCTGTGCGGCCAATCCTGCTGCAGCTATCTGCGTCAGCCCAAGCGCAATCGAAAAGATTACGCTCGGGGAATACCGGAACGTCATGAGAAACTCCGTTTGATCGGTGCGTTTGAAGACCGGGGGGGTGACCCGGTCGGGAACGGTCTACGCGATCACGCCGGAGGGGCGTTGGGGAAGGGGAGGAGGTGTGTGCGGTGAGGCTGGAGAATGGAAAGCGCGCGATGACCCTCGGCGGCTATCCGAAGCGGGACGGCGATCCGGGTCTGCAGGGCGGAAGCGTAGGGTGTGTTCCCCACCCCCGCAGCACACGATCCCGGACAGATGATGCAGCAGGCTCCACCCCCACCGGGGCACGACTGCCCCGGTCGGTTGTGCTCGGTTCCGTGTCCGGAATGATGCGATGAACCGGTAGTGGCGGTCCGGTTCGCCAAGAGCCCAAGGGGGGCGCTACCGACCAGAAGTCCTGCCAAGAAGACCGTCAGCACCGCGTGCGCGGCCACGCCGACACATCGGGCAACCTGGGCAGGAATGAGGCGCAGACGGCTTCTCTGGTCGGGGGGGACAGCCATACTCATCAAACGAAGGTAACGCCGTTTGGGTTTCATCGGGGAATGATCCTGCAACTCACGCCGCAGGCTCAGCCCGGGTGAGGTGACTTTCGCCACCCAAGTGTGTGTCGGTGGAACGGAGTCGGCCGCGTGAGCGGCCTCGAACCGCCGAGCCCTGGGCGAAAGCCCAGGGATCAGGCGACGAGACTAAGATTGGCGTAATCCTGCGACTCACGCCGCAGGCTCGGCCCGGGTGAGGTGGCTTACGCCACCCAAGTGTGTGTTGGTGGAACGGAGTCGGCCGCGGGAGCGGCCTCGAACCGCCGAGCCCTGAGCGAAAGCCCAGGGGCCCGAACACAGACCGCAGTCGTCTGCGACTATCTGAGAGTCACCTGCAGGCCGAGATTGAGTTCCCAGTTGGAGAGGTCAGCCAAGCCCCGATTCCAGTCGAGGAGAGGTCCCAGCGCCAGCATGGCGGGCTGGGCGGGACGAAGTGCTAAGCATCCGCGGCGGTTCGCAGGCTGAAGCCTGCGGCGATGCGTCCTGAAGGACGCCAACGTGGTACGCTGCCCTTCAGGGCATGCCGCGCGTAGCGCGCCGAGCCTCGACTTCAGTCGAGGAACAGGAACCGGCTCTTACCTTCAGCTCCAGACGCTTGGTTCATCGCAAGGGCCGAGCGGGCTTCAACCTGTGAAGGAAGATGGTGGCGACTACTTGAGGGTGACCTGGAGACCGAGGTTCAGTTCCCAGTTCGAGAGGTCAAGGGTCTGGGGAAGCGCGGGTCGGGTGAACTCCGCGCCGCCCTTCTTCCACTCGATGCCAGTCAGTCGACGGGCGTAGACACCAAACGACCCGATCACAGTAAGAGGATCGGCGACGCTCACGGCGAGCCCCAGTGCCCCGCCGACGAAGTACCCCGATCCACTTCCTGTCACCGCCGTCCGCGCCGTCGTGGTATCCGCGACGAGGGCACGGAATCCGGATAACTGGTTCAAGCCAATGCGAGTACCGCCGAACAACGACAACCTGTCGGTAGCGTTCCAGGACGCATACGCCGACAGGGCAGGTAGTTCGGTAATGCCCCCACTGAGGTGTGCATTCTGGTTAGCGCTGTCGGATTCGAATCCGGTGTATACGCTGTATCCTAAGCCAACTTCGAAATTCCAACGTGGCTCGGTTCCATCGGAGGGTGGTTTGGGTGGGGCGTAGGTTCTGGTGATGACAGTGCCGACGGAGGATGTGGATTCCTCTTCGATGCCCTTCAGGTCGCCGCGGGTGGGAGGCGTGAGCCCGCGGCAGAACGCAGCGCTCGGCAGCGTGTCATTCGGATTGATCTTCTTCAATGCCTCTTCTGTCTGCGCCAGCTTCGCGCTTGGGGTGACCTTTCGCACCTCGCAGACGGTTCGAAACCACTTCTCCATGCGATTCGTGTCTCCCTTCAACCGACAACGGTCGATCAGGCGTGCCGCAGGAGTGGCGTTCCGGCATCCGGCTGTGCCAACATCGATAAACACTTCGATCCCGATGGCCCGAACGTGACTCTTCGACAGCCGACTATCATTCAGTAACTGGCCGAAGGCAGAGACACCATCGATGCTGGTGACGTTAGTGAATATCTTGTCGAGAAAAGGGATCTGACCATGGGCGGGCCGAGCCAGCAAGAACGCGAGGAACGCCGAGCCAATCAACGGAAGTGCCTGCCGAACGCGCCCTCTCCTCCCAGCGAACCACACCGTCACCCTCATCGACCCCTCCTGTCTCTAGGCTTCCTGCAATGGTAGGGTCTCCTGGTGGCTCTCGCAACCGACAAACGGTGCCGGATCGGGCATTGACCCCGAGACCGTCCTCTCGCCCACAGAGCGTGAGCGTGGTGGTGAGGCTAGATCTGGAAAAGTGGGATGAAGACTGGGGAGGGGGAGCCAATTCAGGGTATCTTCGTGTTTCCTTCCCGGATAGGTGCAGGTTCCCTATGACGGAGCGCGATCCCCAGATTCTGAGCAACGCTGAGGCGGCCCGGGTATGGGAGCGGGCGGCGCAGCTTCAGGCGGAGGCTGCTGGGAGGGTCGAAGCACCGGGCGTCCAGGGCCCAACCATCCCCCCCCTCGGGTTATTCGCTCACTCATGTGCGCTCCGCGGCCATCGAGGCCGGCATCGGCAACGAATTCGTCGAGGCTGCACTGGCCGACCTGCGCGCTGGACGCACGCTGTCAAAGGCGAAAAAGGGCCTTTCCGTTGCCAAGAGATTCCTCAACCATCCGCCGAAACGATCATCGCCCGGCGCGTCGTTGAAGTGACGCTACGGGAGCTGCTCTCGGCGATGGAGGCAATATTGCCGAGTGAACCTTTTCGCCTAACATTGAGTGATCGGCACGGGGATCCGCTCGATGGCGGCGTGTTGGTGTTCGATATCCAAGGAACCACAACGCCCTTCCCCCAGGGGTTCGCGCTTGCGGCCAAGGATGTTGGACTGCGGCAGGTTTTCGTCTCCCTCCGGCCATCCGAGGGGGCCACCTCCTCTTGTGAGATAACGGTGCACAGCCCCGTGATGTCCCACAAGGTCGGCTTCGCCGTGGGCCTGGTCGCGACGGCGATCGCGGGAGGTGTGGGGGCATCGTTTTCGCTGGGCTCGGGCTGGCGACCGGGATTGGACCGGTCGCTGCGGTCGGGGGAATCCTGCTCGGCGGTGGCCTGGGCGCAAAGGGATTCCGGGCGCTCAACGGTTTCGCTATGCGTAGAGCCAGAAGGCGCTCGAAGGACTCATCGGCGCCGTGGCAATGCGGGCCAAAGGTGTCTGGCGAGGCAGCTAGGCGGGAGATCGACAGACACTGGAGCGTAGTCCTGCGGCTCACGCCGCAGGCTCGGCCGGTTGAGGTGGCTTTCGCCACCCAAGTGTGTGTCGGTGGAAGGGAGTTGGCCGCGTGAGCGGCCTCGATCGGCTACAAGTGTACCGAGGGTTGCGACGAGATCGAGGAATAGAGTAGTCAGGAGTGATGGCCCATTTCAGGGCCTCCTTGTCGGAGGCTCAGGAGTGGGCCATCCTCTTTTTGTAGTGCTCCAGGTTTCGTAGAGACTCGGCAACGGCAAACCATGTCAGGGATAGTTGAAGTAATGAAGAGAACCCTGGTGGGCGGCTTCCCCTGCTCAGTTTCACGGTAATGAGGGGGTTACTGAGCCTCCCCGCTCTTGTGGACACCTTACTACCTTGGTCTCCTCTCAACAGGAAGCGTCCCATGCCCCGTGTTCGATACCGATTAACTCAGAAGTAGAAGATGTGTTCCACGGTGCAACACAGACTGAATTCTGGTCGATATGTCTCTATACCCCACAAAGAGTTGAGGGAGCGTTAACGGGTCGAGGCCATCTTGCCGATGTTCGTGGATGGTACCGGTCGGGGAAGGATCGCGGGACATGCCCCATCCACGGGCACTCACTCACCTGTTACTTCAAGAGTTCAATTTACAGCGGGCGGCCGTCTTCCTCGAAATCGTCATCCTCCAGATCAGTCAGCCGATCGGACATCGGGAACTCCGACTCGGTTCTCGCATGTAACTCATCGACTCCCACGATCGCCCGCACCGAGGCAATCACCCCTGCTACCACATCATCCGCCCAGTAGGGGTCGGGGCGCTCACCTTCCGGCAGACCGGCGGCCTTGCTCTCCAAGAATTGAATCGCGGTGGTGATCCACTCGGCCTGTGCGGTCGACACCAGTGACCACGAGCCGGTGGCCCGAAGCTCCAAGTCGGCCAAGGACTGAAGGTCGGTCGCGATATCGGCGGTGACTTCAGGGGAACGCAACTCTTCCGCCACCAGGGAGAGGGCGGCTTGACGCTCGGCTTGTTGCGGTTCGGGGAGCGGTGCCAGGTAGTGGCGCTGATCGGCCACCATCTCCGCCAGCCGGATACAGACCGCCTTGATCGCCGGGGTCAAAGCCGGAGGAGCCTCCCGGGCCCAACTCCCAGCCGCACGGAGGATACTGCTCATGACCTCCGCGGCGTGGGCCTCCGCTTTTCGACGATCCAAGGTCTCCGACATGATCACCAATGATACATCGGGGTCCCCACCGATGTGACCCCCGGCGGTCTCCCCACCCCCGGATTAGGCTCGAGGTATGGGTGCCAAGCAGGACTCCGGGGCCCGAACAATCTTGTGCTCGAACACGGAGCCCATCGAGTCAACCACAGCCCGGTAGGTGGATTGCCATAGATCGGTGCCCTCGGTCGACGGTCGCTCCCATACGATGCTGGTCATCTGCACGTCGGGGATGCCGCAGGGAACGATCAGGCCGAACATGGCAAGGTCGGTGCGCACATTGAGGGCAAACCCATGTAAGGTGACCCACCGTTTCACATGCACACCGATGCTGGCAATCTTCCGATTCGCCACCCAGACACCGGTAAGCCCCTCCTGCCGGGAGCCTTTGATGCCAACGGTGCCTAAGGCGCCGATCAAAACCTGTTCGAGTTGACGGAGGTACCAATGGAGGTCGAGCCGGAAACGGTTGAGGTCGAAGATCGGGTAGCCCACCATCTGGCCCGGCGCGTGCAAGGTGACATCACCTCCCCGTTCGACATCGATAACGTCCATCCCACGGTCACGCAGCACCTCAGGAGGAATGGGGAGGCTGGTCGGTTCCGTGCCCCGTCCCAAGGTGACAACCGGCGGGTGTTCGACGATCAGCAGGAGGTCTTCCTGCCGGAGACCCTCCACCTTCTCGCGGCAGAGTCGACGCTGGAGCTCGAGGGTCTCATGGTAGTCGCGTCGTCCGAGGTCAACGACCGTAATCGGCCGTGGAGTGTTCATGCCGCCCTCGCCTGTCGCGCGGCACGACGTACGAGTCGATAGGTGAGCACGCCGCAGGCGAGGGCGAACAGCGCCAACCCCCAACGTCCCGCAAGACGGTCCAGAGGCATGGTCACCAAGGAGACGACTAACGAAGCGAAGGCGGCGACCATCGCGAGCCCACCCTGACGATACGATGAACCGATTGGTCGGAGGATACTGTATGTGGTGACGCCTGCTACGAAGAGGGCCGTCGGGGTCCCATAGAGGAGGATATTGGCTGTCGCCGAGTTGAGGTCGGGGGCCTCCGAAGGAACCACGCCAATTTGTGAGGTACGGACCAGCCACAACATCGTGGCGATGAGTCCAACACCCAGGAGAATACCTGCGCCAACCCCTGAGGCCGCCAGTCCGATGAAGTCACGGGTTGGAGCCGCTGCACCATACGGGTGCTCGAGACGTCGGGGCTGTTCCGTCACTAGGTGTGCATGACCCGTCCGAGTGAATCGAGACACGCCTCCGCGATCGCTTCCGATAACGTCGGATGGGCGTGAATCGCGAGATCGATTTCTTCCACAGTGTACTCGTTTTCGCGGGCCACCAACAGCTCGTGGATCAATTCGGATGCATGGGGGCCGACGATATGGGCTCCCAGGATTTCGCCCATCGTCTTCTCCCGTATGACCTTAACCAACCCCTCGGTTTCCCCCGAGGTCCGCGCCCGCCCGTTGGCACTGAACGGGAACCGTCCCACTTGGAATTCCAGTTTCTGCGCCGTGCACTGTTCCTCGGTGAGCCCGATACTCGCCACCTCGGGGTGGCAGTACGTGACGCTTGGAATGTTGTCGTACTTGATTGGGTGGGGAGTGTGGCCGGCCAACTGCTCGGCGACCAAGACGCCCTCGCGACTGCCCTTATGGGCCAGCATCGGAGGCCCCGCGACGTCACCGATAGCATAGATCCCTTCGGCCGTCGTCTGCAAGGTCGACCGGTCAACCCGGATGAACCCTTGCTCGGTCAACTGCACTCCAGCCGCTTCAAGTCCTATTTCTTCGGTGTTCACCGCGCGGCCCGCGGCCATCAACACCTTGTCGACCGTGATCGATTTGGTCGCGCCGCCTACCTCGATCTCAAGTGTTACCTCCTCGGCCTCGAGTGTTGCCTTCAAGACCTTGGCTCCCGCGAGCACATCGATCTTCCGTTTTCGATAGCTTTTGGCGACGGTGTCGCTCGACTCGGCGTCCTCGATCGGAAGGATCCGGGGGAGGGCCTCGATCAAGGTGACCTCGCTGCCGAAGGCGTTGAAGATGTCGGCAAACTCGCAACCCACTGCACCAGCCCCAATCACAGCAAGACGAGCCGGCGCTTTCTCCAGGAAGAGGGCTTCATCGGAGCTGATAACCGTGGTCTTGTTAATCCCCAAGCCGATGGCGGGGATGCCTTTGACCCGAGAACCGGTGGCGAGAACCACACCCTTGGTGGCGCTGTAGATCGTGTCGCCGACCTGCACCTTCTTCCCCTTCTGTAGTGTCCCAGTCCCGGCGATGACCGTGACTTTGTTCTTCTTCATCAGGAACTCGACCCCCTTCGAGTTCATGACCGATACCTTCCGGGATCGCTTCATGGCGACGCCATAGTTGGTGGTGATCGGACCCGTCTCGATGCCGAGCTCTTTGGCTTGGTGCGTGAGGGTATTGGCGACATAGGCGCTATGCAGCAACGCCTTGGTAGGGATGCAGCCGATATTGACACAGACTCCACCCAGCTTTTCTTTCTCTACGACGGCCACCGACAACCCGAGTTGGGAAGCGCGAATCGCAGCGACATATCCTGCGGGCCCGCCGCCGACGATGATCACATCAAAGGTGTTAGCCACTCACTGACTCCAGGGCAGAAAATGAAATGGGATGCCGCCGCCTCATAGCAAGAGGGCGAGCGGATTCTCGAGCAGTTCCTTGAGGGTTCGAAGAAACGCCGCTCCGGTGGCGCCGTCGATCACCCGGTGGTCGCACGACATGGTGAGCCGCATGCGTCGCCGCGGAACAATCGCCCCGTCCACCACCGCCGGCGCCTCGGCGATGCGACCGATGGCGATGATCCCAGCCTCTGGCGGATTGATGATCGCGGTGAAGTCGTCGATATCGAACATCCCGAGATTCGAGATCGAAAAGGTGCTTCCGGTGTACTCCTCCGGCGTCAACTTTCGGTCGCGTGCGCGCTGGGCCAGGCCTCTCGCTTCGGCCGAAATCTCCAGGAGTCCTTTGCGGTTGGCGAAGCGAATCACGGGAGTAATCAGGCCATCGGGGATGGCAACGGCCATGCCGAGATGGACGTCGGCCCAGCGCCGGATATGGTCATCCTGCCACCAGGAGTTGCAGGCGGGATGACGCGTGAGGCCGGTGGCGACGGCGCGAATCAGTACGTCGTTAAAGGAGATCTTTCCCCGATCCCCCAATGACGCATTGAGGGCGGCACGGGCCTCGGCGGTCCGCTCCATGTCGATTTCGGAGGTGAGATAGAAGGTGGGGATCGGTCCCAGCGATTGAACCAACCGTCGCGCGATCGTCTTCCTGATCTGGGTGAGGGGCTCATCCTGATAGGCTGCATCGGCGGGTATGGTAGTTACCGGAGACGAGGTGGCGACGGCCCCCTCGACGTCACTTTTGACGATCCGTCCCTCCGGTCCTGACCCGGCGATCTGGCGGAGGTCGACTCCGCGCTCGGCCGCAAGGCGGCGCGCCAAGGGAGACGCCTTGATGCGCTCGCCATCTCCCGCGACG
>JAJCZW010000132.1 GCA_029262155.1 Gemmatimonadota bacterium | reverse complement strand
GCGGTCACGCTCCTCTTCGACAACCTGATTCAAGTCGATGTCGACGGTGTCCTCCAACCGGGGTTGGCCATACGGTGGGAGCCGAATGAGGACGGGAGTCGCTACACCTTTCACTTGCGCACCAACGCGACTTTCCACGATGGACGTCCGGTCACCGCCGACGACGTCAGGGGATCGTTCGAACGAGCGCTTGCTCCGGGACAGTCCGGTGGTCGCGGGTGGCCGCTCTTCCCCATCCGCGGCGCCAGATCGTTCACCCGGGGAGAAAGCGACCGGATCGTCGGTCTCTCTATTCCCGATGACTCCACAGTCGTCATCGACCTGGAATCTCCCCTCAACATCTTTCCCAAACTACTCGCGATGCCGGTCGCCGCGGTGGTCCCGGTCCCCGTTTCAGACTCCTTCGGATCGGCCCCGATCGGCAGTGGCCCGTGGCGGTTCGTGCGATGGGACCATGATGACGCCCTGCTGTTTGCCCGCAACGACGCCTACTGGGGCGTGGTCCCCCACAGCGACTCTCTTCGCATTCGGATTCTCCCAGAGCCACTCACCCAGGCAGCCGAATATGAGACGGGACAACTCAGCGTCGTCGAAGTCCCCTTTGGAGAAACCCGACGGTGGGAGACGGATCACCCTGCCGAGCTTCGACGGAAAACCGCCTTGCGGGCGCTCTATATCGCCATCAATACGACTCGGGGCCCGTTGGCCGATGTCAGGGTGCGCCGCGCCCTGAATCATGCGATCGACATGCCGACCCTATTAGCAACGGTGGCGGCCGGCCGGGGCGTTCTCGCTGCGGGAGCAATTCCACCCGCCCTGGAAGGATATGATGGTGATCGGGCACGATATGACTTCGACCCGGCCGAGGCTCGACGGCTGTTGGCCGAGGCCGGCTGGTCCGCTGGGTTGTCCCTGGAGTTGTGGCGCACCCAGCGTCCGATTTATGCCCGGATTGCCCAGACAGTACAACAGCAGTTAGGGGAGGTTGGGATATCGGTTGAGATCGTCGAGCGGGACGCGGCCAGTGCCCGTGCCGCTGCCCGCAACAGGGAGGCCGATCTCTTCTTGACCGACTGGTACGGCGACTACCCCGACCCGGAGAACTTTACCTTTCCGCTGTTCCATTCCGCCAATGCGGGACCTGGCGGGAATCTCGCTTTCCTGCACGACCCCTCCCTCGATAGTGCCTTGGTGAAGGCGCGAACGCTGCTTGATTCGATTGACAAGAAGAACGCATTCCGGGCGATCGATCGTCGTATCTTTGACTTGGCGCCCTGGATCTTCGCCTGGTTTCCGATCGACGTCTGGGCCGTCCGACCCGACGTACGGGGCTGGGAGCTTCCGATCATCTTTACCGGACAGCGGTGGCAAGAGGTCCAGCTCTCGCCGTGATCCGCTACACCTTTCTCCGGCTCGGTTTGCTCATTCCCACACTCTTGGGCGTCCTCGTCGTCACCTTCGCCCTCCTGATTGTCGCACCCGGTGACCCGGTGCAGGCCATGGTTGGAGAGCGCGCCGATGCAGAAACGATCGCGCGCTTGCGGGCCGACCTTCGACTGGATGATCCGCTGCACACCCAATTCCTCCATTACGCCGGTAACGTGGTTCGGGGCGACCTCGGACGGTCCTATATCACCCAACGCCCCATCGTTCGCGACCTCCTCGAACGGTTCCCCCATACGCTGCAACTCGCCCTGGCCGCGATGACCTTCGCCACCATCGTTGGGGTGGGGATCGGTGTCCTCGGGGCCTGGCGTCCAGGCACCTGGATCGACCATCTGATTACCCTCGGTGCCTATGGCGGAGTCTCGTTTCCGGTCTATTGGGTCGGGCTCGTCCTGATTCTCGTCTTCGCGATCACACTGCGGTGGCTCCCTCCTTCCGGTTCTGGTGGGTTGGCCTACCTTCTTCTTCCGGCGCTCACCCTCGGCATGCGCTCAGTGGCGTTCTTAGCCCGGATGACCCGCGCCTCGATGCAAGAAATCCTGGCGAGCGAATACGTCCGCACCGCTCGCGCCAAGGGGCTACCGGAACGGTTGGTGGTGGGCCGGCATGCGCTTCGGAACGTCCTCATCATTGTGGTCACATTGGTGGGGCTCGACTTCGGGAGCTATCTCACCGGGAGTATCCTTACGGAGACGATCTTCTCGTGGCCCGGGGTCGGACGATATGTCCTGACCGCCATCGATCGCCGCGATCTCCCAGCCGTGCAGGGCAGCATCTTGTTTCTGAGCGCGGTGTTTGCGTTCGTTAACCTCGGGACCGACCTCCTCTATGCTCGCCTCGACCCTCGTGTCACCCAGAAGTAGTCCTCGCTTTGTTCTCCTGAGCGCCTTGGCAGGGGCGATTCTCACCCAATCACCCTCGGCGTTGGCTCAGACCACTCAGACCGAAACGACCGATCCTGTCGAGCGCCTGCTCGATACCCCTCCTCTCGATCGCAACTTGTGGGGAGTGGTCCTGACCGATCCCGCTGGTACCATCCTCTTTCGACGGAACGCGCAACGCCTCTTCATGCCGGCCAGTAATGCGAAAATCATCGTGTCGAGCGCCGCCGCAGCCCTCCTCGACCCCACCTTCACCGTCGCGACCAGTGTATACAGTGCCATGCCGATTCGAGACGGCGTGCTCCAAGGGGACCTCATTTTGTATGGGCGGGGTGACCCAACGATGAGTCGTCGCTGCTACGATATCGATAAGAGCCGGGCGGGCGTGTGCGACGACGACCCGCTCGATCGCTTTCGCACCCTGGCACGGCAGATGACCCAGCGCGGGATTCGAGTCGTGGCCGGTGACCTGATTGCCGATGGAAGCTATTTCGAACCTACCGTGGTCCATCCAACATGGGAGACGGCCGATCTCACCTGGTGGTATGCCGCCCCGGTCTCGGGGCTCGGGTTCAACGATAACGCGATTGACGTCCGGGCCAACCCCGGAGCCACCGTTGGAGAACCTGGTACACTGACGCTCTACCCCGACCTCCAGGAGATCGTCGTCGAGAATAGGACCCGCAGTGTCCCCAGCGACAGTGCCCGCACCTTTGACCTCCGATGGGACCCCGATTCGCCTTGGCACCTCGTCGCAACCGGCGACATTCCTCTGGGCCGTCAGATCCCCACCGCCTACGTCGCGGTCCCCGATCCCAACCGGTTTGCCGGCCTGGCATTCGCAACGGCGCTCACCGAAGCGGGCATCAAACTCTCTGGCGTCATCCGCACCACAGATGATTCACTGGCGACGCGTGACGCCCGCCTCCTCGCACCCATCGCGACCGTCGAATCCCGCCCCCTCGCCGATTGGATCTTCCCGATCCTGAATACCAGCCAAAACTGGTTCGCCGAAATGCTCGTGAAGCAGTTGGGGAAACAGCGGGCCTCGGAAGGGTCATGGGATGCGGGCCTCCGGGTCGAACGACGATGGTTGATCGATGAGGTTGGTGTCGATTCCACCCAATTTGCTTTGCGCGATGGCTCGGGGTTGTCGGCCTTGAGCCTGATCACTCCCCGGGCACTGGCCCAAACCCTGGGCTACATCCGGCAACATCCCCGTTGGACAGTTTTCGCCCGGGGCCTCCCGCGGAGTGGAAGTCCGGGGTCTCTCCGAGACCGGTTCGGGGGCACTGCGCTCGCAGGACGCGTCGTCGGCAAGACTGGGAGCATCTCTAGGGTCAACACCTTGAGCGGCTTCATTGAGCGACCCGGCCAATCCCCGCTCATCTTCTCGGTGATGGCGAATCACCATCTCCAAAGTGGCCCAGCAATGATCGCCCACATCGACCGCGTTGTGGCCGCGCTCGCTCGACGTTAGTCCCCTCTCATCTCCGTCAACAAGAGAATCGAGAAAACGTTTTCCTCACTCTCGGTATCTAAAGTAGGTGAAGCCCAACCCAATCTCGTTTCCAGGAGGCTACGCGATGCCTACCTCACTCCTCCTTCTCCTGGCCTGTAGCCTTCCCCCACAGGGGCCGCCGTCAACCCCGCCACCGTCCCCGATCCCACGAGTGGTTGATGTGGGACTTGAGCTTTCGGTCGATTTCGAGAGACACCGGATCTCCGGAAGTGCAGCCGTTACGCTCGTCAACACCGCCGACACGAGCATTAGCGAGATCTCTCTCCTCCTCAATCGTCTCCTGTCAGTGACCACGGTCCGCGTTGGTGGAGACGCCCCACTTGCCGTTCAACAAGCAGTCGTGGCGTTCGGAGATTTCGCTAAACTCAGGGTCGCACAGGCGGTGATCACCCTTGCCACACCACTGCAGCCAGCAGAGTCTCTAACCCTACATGTCGTGTATGGCGGGGCTATCGCACCATACACCGAAACGGGCATGCTCTATATCCAGGATCATGTCGATCCCGAGTTCACCATCCTGCGGCGGGATGCGTATGCCTTTCCGCTCCCGGGCATTCCCATGATTGCCGCGCTCCGAGCGGCCCCACAATATGACTTCACCTACCGAGCGACCATCACCGCGCCTTCCACGCACACTGTGGCCTCGGGAGGACAGTTGGTCAGCCGGTCTCCGGCCGGGGCAATGACCCGCTGGGTCTTTACGTCAGTCGGAAGCGCGCCGTATCTCGTGGTCACGATCGCGCGGTATCGGATGGAAGACCGGAACGGGGTGCGTCTCTACTATTTCCCTCTCGACTCGCTCGGCGCAGCCCGGGTCGCAGCCCGCACGCAGCAGGCCCTTACCACCTTGGAACGCTGGTTCGGCCGCCTTCCCACCCCTCCGCAGTTCGCCCTGATGGAGATTCCGGACGGGTGGGGCTCTCAGGCGAGCCTGACCGGTGGCATCATCCAAACCGAAGCAACGTTTCGTGACCCCGATCGGCTCACTGAACTCTACCATGAACTTACGCATCTCTGGAACCCAGTGGACCTCGATACGCCATCCGCCCGCTGGAATGAAGGGCTCGCGACATTCCTCATGTACCGGCTCGCCGACACCTTGGACGGCAGAGAACTCGGGGCGGAAGTCCACCGTCTGTTGGCCCGCCTGCAGGACCACATCTCGGCCAATCCCACTACCTACTCAACGGTGCCGTTTCGGGAGTACGGCATCACCCGCAAGACCGACCTGTCCTACCGGGTGGGTGGCCTCATGTTCGCGACTCTCTATCAGCTGCTTGGGAGCGCGCGATTTGACCGAGCCTATCGGACCCTGTTTCAAACCTATGTCGCCTCGGGCGTCACCCTGGCGAACCTACGCCGCACCTTCACTGATCAAGACGCGGAGGGTCACTTGTCACAGTTCTTTTCCGATTGGCTCGACACCACGCAGTGGGTTGGAGCCGTACGGGAGGCGGACAGCATCAGGAACCTCGCCGGTCACTGGTCCGGCGCCGCCCCACAATAGCAGGGAGCAGTGGGCTGCACTATCTTGCGCCGATATGAGCATTTACACGAGAACGGGAGACACCGGCACCACCGGGCTTTTTGGTGGTGGTCGGGTGCCGAAGCACCACCACCGGGTGGTTGCCTATGGGGAGGTCGACGAGCTCAACTCCGCCTTGGGGCTCGTGCGGGCGATCTCACCGACGCATTTCTACGACTCGCTGCTCGAAACGATTCAACGCGATCTCTTTTCCATCGGGGGACATCTCGCCACACCCGACCCCAGTCGGGTCGAAGCGGCGTTAACCAAAGCCACGTTATCGGCCGATCGCCTCTTGGAGTTTGAGGCCACCATGGATACCGCCGACGATGAACTCCCAGAGTTAGGTGCCTTCGTACTCCCGGCGGGGACCCACAAGGCTGCAGCGTTTCATCTCGCACGCACGGTCTGTCGACGGGCGGAGCGGAGCGTCACCAGCCTTGCGACCACCGACGCCGTCCCGGAACTGTTTATCGCCTATCTCAACCGGCTCTCGGATCTGTTGTTCACCCTCGCCCGGTTGACCAATCACCGTGAGGGATCGGGTGACGTTGTCTGGTAGATCGCAGCCCGAACCGCTGCGCACAATCCAACATCAGGTGGGGTCCTACCCGGTATATCTCCATGCCGGGATCCGCCAGTCCATCATGATGATCGCGGGGGACACCCTTCCCCACCGCCGGCTGGTCGTCATCGTCGATGAGGCCGTCACCCACTATGCCCCCGACGATGTGGCCTGCATAACGGTCCCCGCGGGGGAAGGGTCAAAGACACGCGCACAGTGGGCGGCAGTCTCGGACACGATGCTCCGCCAGGGCTTGGGCCGAGACAGTGGGATCATAGCGTTAGGGGGAGGTGTGGTTGGTGACCTGGCCGGATTTGTTGCGGCAACCTACCATCGCGGCATCCCCTACCTGCAGGTTCCAACGACCCTGCTCGCCATGATCGATGCCTCCATCGGGGGGAAAACGGCAGTCGACACACCCGAGGGGAAGAACCTAATTGGCGCGTTTCACCCCCCAGCGGCCGTCATCATAGATCCAGAGACCCTCGCGACTCTTCCCGAGCGACATCTCAGGGCTGGGCTGGCTGAAGCGATCAAGCATGGCTGTATCCGGGACCGTGAGTACTTCGAAACCATTGACCGGCAGATGGCCCCAATTCTCGCTCGAGATCCAGAGGCTCTGATCGAACTCATTGGCGGAAGCCTCCGGATCAAAGCGGCAGTTGTGGAAGCCGACGAGCACGAAACCGGGCTCCGAGCCATCCTGAACGCAGGACACACGATTGGCCACGCCGTCGAAGTCCTCTCCCAATGGACTCTCCTCCACGGTGAAGCGATCAGTCTTGGTTTGATGCTGGAGACACGTTTAGCCGAGCAGATTGGCGTCGCTAAGCCGGGAGTGTCCGAGAGCATCCGCTCACTACTTGATCGGGCAGCCCTCCCGACTACGCTCCCACCCAGTCTCAACCATCCCACCCGCTTAATGGACGTCATGGAACGAGACAAGAAGAACCGGGCCGGGGAGATTCGCTTCAGTTTCATCCGTTCGGTTGGTTCAGTCGACGATGGAGAGAACGGTTCGATGACGCGGGCGGTTTCGAGGGAGACGATCGGTGCGTTCCTATCGTCGGTTGACCAGGACCTGAAGAGATGAGGTTGGAACCGCTGAGATACAAGGTTAATCCACAAACTGGTTTTTGCTGAGAGTTACATAACACCAATAAATGCAACGTCTTATCTAGTTTATCGACAGATTGTTGATTACTCTGTTGTGTAGAAAGTTGACGAACAGTTTATTGACAGTAACCACATACATTTGTGATGTGGACAGGCAATTTTTCTTGACCCCACCTTACCTTCCCCCCCATATTGCATCCAACACCTGCACCACACCTTGAACGTTTCATGAACTAGCGTCTGTGCCCAGGATGAGTCGACCCTCATCCGTATCCGTTCTGTCGTGAGGTTGTATGGCCCGTCTTGCCACCCCAGGGACCGCATCACGATTCCGGTCCACTTCAGGAACTGCGTTCGACCAATACCTTCTTGATATTCGCAAGCTCCCCATGATTCCTGATCCTGCCGAAGAACGGCGTCTGGCCGAACGTGCCAGGGGGGGCGATCACCGAGCAGCGGAACGGCTCGTCACCGCCAATCTACGATTTGTGATCAGCTACGTAAAACGTTTTCAGGGTCACGGACTCGACCTCGGCGAGTTGGTCGCGATCGGAAACGAAGGACTCCTGAAAGCGGTAGCCAAGTTCGACCCCGCCCATGGCGTCAAGTTCATCAGTTATGCCGTATGGTGGATCCGCCAATGCGTCCTGAAAGCCCTCGCGGAACAGACCCGCACGGTGCGGATCCCGCTCAATCAGAATACCGCACTCCTGAAGATGGCCCGCCTGGAAAGCTACTTGACCCAGGAACTCGGGCGGAGTCCAACCGATGAGGAGACCGCTCGCGCCTTGGACGATTCTGTCGAGAATGTCCGCGCGGCACGAAAGATCTCGATGATCGAAATGTCTCTCGACGCACCGGTCGAGCGGAGTGATAGCTCAGCCTCGACCTACGGCGAACGCGTCGCGGGGAGTGGAAGTCACGATATTGAAGCCGCCATCGACGGGGGCCTCCAACGGGAGTTCATCACCCAGATCTTCGAACGGCACCTGACCGCTCGCGAGCAACGGATTCTCACCTTGTACTATGGTTTGAATGAAGGTTCGGAAGCCCTCACCCTGGAACGAATCGGAACGATGTTGGGTGTCACTCGAGAGCGGGTGCGACAAATCCGGGAACGCGCCTTCGAGAAACTTCGCAGCTCGCCAGAGATCAAGGGTCTCCAAGGGTCCTGGATCGCAGCGTAGTCTTTCGCTGGCTGGCACATACGCCTCCCCTGGTGCCTGGTACACTGGAGGGAGTTCCGCTCATGGGCATGGTAGATTTCGGAATGCCCCCTGCAGTGTCCACTGATACACTCGTCCAAGATCTCGGCCGCCTCATCGGGACCCAATGGGTCCGATCCCGGCCGACTGAGTTGCTCACCCTCACAACTGACGGCCTCCCGACCCACCGCGCCACTCCACGGGTGGCTGTCCTCCCCGCCACCCGCGAAGAGGTCATCGCCGTCATCCAGTACCTGCACCAGCACGCTGTGCCCTTTGTTGCTCGCGGAGCAGGCACGGGGCTTTCGGGTGGCGCCTTGGCCGGCCCCACCGCGGTCCTCGTCATTCTGACTCGATTGACCCGCATTCTCCACCTCGACCCGGTCACGAGACAAGCCACGGTTGAACCCGGTGTCGTCAATGCCCGTTTGAGTGAGGCCGCTCGCCCTCATGGGCTCTACTACGCGCCGGATCCTTCCAGCCAAAGCGCCTGCACCGTCGGGGGCAACTTCGCGGAGAACGCGGGCGGCCCCCACTGCCTCAAGTACGGCGTAACGACCGACCACATCCTCTCAGTGGAACTCTTGAAACCCGACGGCACGCTCGTCCGCCTCGGTAGCCCCCACGGCGAGCCATGGGGCCCCGATCTGGTTGGCCTCGTGGTC
>JAJCZW010000131.1 GCA_029262155.1 Gemmatimonadota bacterium | reverse complement strand
ACCTTCCTTCGCTCGATCAATCGCATGAACGACATTACCCCGGGCGCCACCTATCGTGGCGTGCTCGAAACGCACGGGAGGAGCGTCCTCGGCCGACGCATCGATTTGGTCGGGTTACGCCAGCGAGTGGGAATGGTTTTTCAACGCCCCAATCCGTTTCCGACCAAGTCGATCTTCGACAAGGTGGCCTACGGTCCCAGAATCAATCGTCTGCTGCCGCGACGGGACATTCCGGATCTGGTGGAAAGCGCGCTCCGACGGGCTGCCCTGTGGGAAGAGGTGCAGGATCGGCTCGATACCCCTGCCACCGCCCTGTCGGGGGGACAGCAACAGCGATTGTGTATCGCCCGTGCGCTGGGCAACAGCCCGGACGTCCTTCTTCTCGATGAGCCGTGCTCCGCCCTCGACCCGATCGCCACCCAACGCATTGAGGAATTACTGGTGGAACTGAAAAAGGATGTCACCATCGTTATCGTGACACATAACCTGCAACAAGCCGCTCGGGTCTCCGATTGGACTGCCTTCTTCGAGGCGGGACGCCTGGTCGAGACGGGATCGACCGATCACATCTTTACGGCGCCGGGCCACGAGCGAACAGAGGCGTATATTACGGGGAGGTTCGGATGACCGATCAGACACATCGCCACTTTCACGATCAATTGGACCAGGTCAAGGTTCGGTTGCTTGCCATGTCCGCCGAGGCCGAATCGGCCGTCGGGTTGGCGGTCGAGGCCCTGTTGTCACGCGATCCCGTCAAGGCGGAAGCGGTGATCGAAGGTGACAAGGAGATTGATCGCCTGGAGATGGAGATCGAGGATGATTGCATTGGCCTGATTGCACTCCAGCAACCGATGGCCCGCGATCTCCGCATTCTGATCGCCGCCCTCAAGATCGCCAACGACCTCGAACGGGTGGGAGATCACGCGGTCAACATTGCGGAGTCCGCCGAACGACTCACCACGGCTCGGGCGGTTACGCCAGAACCCGAACTCATCGAGATGGCCCGGATCGCCCGAACGATGCTGGCCGATGCGCTGGAGGCCTACGTCCGAGGCGATGCCCAATTAGGGCGCGAAGTCTGTCGACGCGATGACGAGGTCGATGCCCTCCACCGAGCCGAGTTCCGCAACCTGATCACGCACATGACGAAGGATCAGAGTCTGATTGAACCTGCCTTGGGGTTGCTCTTGGTCAGCCGCAACCTCGAACGCATCGCCGATCTCGCGACGAACGTCGCTGAAGAGGTCGTCTTTCTCGTCGAAGGCAAGTCGATCAAACACCGCGTTGAAGGAGTACCGGACTCCCCGTGACCCCACCACCCACCCGCTACGGGGCCATCGACGTCGGATCGAATTCAATCCGCCTTCTCGTGGCCGACTATACCCCGGAGGGTGGGCTTGCCGTTATCGACGAACTCAAGGATCAGCCCCGTCTGGCGAAAGGGCTCGCCCACAGCGGTCGTCTCGATCAACGCGCGATGGACCGGGCGGTCGAGGCCATCGGTCGGATGCGCGATGTGGCCCAACGCCGGGGGGTTACCGATCTTCGGGCCGTAGCAACCGCAGCCGTGCGCGAGGCCAGCAACGGTGAGGCCTTCGTTGCCCGGATTCGCCAGCTCGGTGTTCCGCTCACGATCATCGATGCCGATACGGAAGCGCGCCTTTCTTATCGCTCTATTGCCTATCACTTCACCCTTGATGACAGCCGCACCATCGTCCTCGATATCGGCGGAGGGAGCCTCGAGATCGTCGGCGCGGTACGCGGATTCGTCGAACTCTCTCAATCCCTACCCCTCGGCGCGGTGCGCCTCTCCGAGTTGTATCTGCCATCCACCCGATCAGTACATCGGGAACTCCCTCGACTCCGCCGACGGATTCGCAAGGCGCTGAAGCAGCACATCGATTGCCGCAGTTGGACCGGAGCCCAGGTCTTTGGCTCCGGTGGAAGCTTCACCAACCTCGGTCGCATTGCCGCCGCGAGACGAGGGCGCCCGACCTCTGCCGTCCACGGACTCACCGTGACCACGGCGGAGGTAGAACATCTCCTGGAGTGGTTGGCCTCGATGGAGCCCGCAGAACGGCGACGGGTGGCAGGGCTCAATCCGGCCCGCAGCGATATTATCATCGCCGGGTTAGTGGTCACCGCGGAGATGCTTGCCCGAATCGAGAGCCCCTCGCTGACGGTGAGCGCGTTTGGGCTTCGCGAGGGCCTCCTGTTGGAAGCGGCAGGGGTCAGCGCGACCCCGACGGAGGACCCTGCGGCGTTGGCCCGGGATTTTGCGCATCGTTGCCAATGTGATCATCGCCACATCGAGCAGGTCCGCCTCCTCGCCCTCCAACTGTTCGACCGGTTGGCCAGGCCGCTCGGTGCCGACCCCTCCGAACGCGATCTGCTCGAGCAGGCAGCCCTCCTCCACGATGTCGGGCAGCTCATCAGCTACCGGAAACGTCATCGCCACAGCTTTGAACTCATCATGCATGCGGAGCGGCTGGGACTCTCGACCGATGATCGCACCATGGTTGCCTTCATCGCGCGATACCACCGCAAGAAGGGTCCCTCGATGCGGGATGACGATTTCGCACGCCTCCCCCGGCCGGAGCGCAGAATTGTCCGCCGGATGAGCGCACTCCTCCGTATCGCAGATGGACTCGATCGTGGCTATAGCGGGGTGGTAACCACCATCCGAACGCGACTCACTGACCACCGCCTGCGTATCACACCTATCGGGAAAACGCCCGACGTCGACCTCTCCCTGGAATGCTGGGGCGCGCAACGCCGCACCGGCGCCTTGTCCCGTCTCCTCGATCGCCCCGTCGCGGTCATCCCGCGCCAGCCCTCCACCCGATAACCTCACCCGAAGCACCCACTTCCCCTCAGGTGTGGAACCGGATTCCTTTCCGGATACCCAACCTCTCATTCCACAGGACGCGCCCGTGTGCACTCCATCACGTGTCATTGCCCTGCTCCTGCTCCCCACCGTCCTCGCGGCGCAGCAGGCTCCTCCGCTTCTCCCTTCTGGATTGAGGGACACGGTCCAGCGTTTTCAAGTCGACCTCGATGCCCTCGAAAGACGCTACGCTATCCCGTACTCCGTCGCCCGGCGCGACCGACTCCGAAGCTACGTCGTTGAGTGGCAGGGGCGACTCGACCGTATCCCATACCAGTCCTTGGGAGTGGAAGAGCGCATCGACTGGCAGCTCCTCCGAAACACCATCCGGCGGCAACGTGCCGCGTTGGACCAGGAAGCCAGCCGGGCAAACGCGATACGCCATATCGCGCCGTTCGTTGATCGTCTGACCGAACTCCTTGAGAGCCGGCGGACGATGGAAACGCAGGACCCCCAGGCCACCGCTGGGAGGCTGGCCTCTCTGGCCTCCACCATCGATTCCCTCGGGCACCACCTCCGTCCGGTGGGGACCGGGGACTCGTCCCGCGCCGCACGCATCGTTGCCCTCCGGACAGTGACCCTCCTGGATCAACTCCATCGAGCCTTTACGGCGTGGTACGCCTTCTACGCTGGCTATGACCCGCTCTTCACCTGGTGGAACGCCGACCCCCATCAACGGGTGGAGGCGGCCCTGACCTCGTACACGACCGCCCTCCGGACCCAGGTGATCGGTCAACGACCAGGGGAAGACGAACCCATCATCGGCGACCCGATCGGGGCCGATGCCGTCGGCGCCGAACTCGCCTTTGAGATGATCGCTTCCACGCCAGAGGACTTGATCGCTATCGCCGAGCGCGAGTTTGCGTGGAGTGAAGCCGAGATGAAGAAGGCGTCCCAGGAGATGGGGATGGGGGATGATTGGAAACGGGCGTTAGAGGCGGTGAAAAACAGTTATGTCGAGCCGGGCCGCCAGACCGACCTGGTGCGCGACCTTGCCCACGAAGCCATCGACTTTGTCGAGACCCGCAACCTACTCACCGTTCCCGCTCTGGCGAAGGAGATTTGGCGCATGGAGATGCTCTCCCCCGCGCAACAAAAGGTGAGCCCGTTCTTTCTCGGCGGGGAAGTGATCCGGGTCTCCTACCCCACCGACACGATGGCGGAGGAAGACAAGCTGATGAGTTTGCGGGGGAACAATCCCTACTTCTCCCGAGCCACCGTCCACCACGAGTTGATTCCGGGACATCATCTCCAAGGGTTCATGAATGCTCGGTACAACGCCCATCGACGCGTGTTTCGAACCCCGTTCTGGACCGAGGGCTGGGCCCTCTATTGGGAGATGTTGCTCTGGGACAAGGGATTCCCTCAGACACCGGAGGAGCGCGTTGGCATGTTGTTTTGGCGGATGCATCGTTCCGCCCGAATCATCTTCTCCCTCCGATTTCACTTGGGCACCATGAGCCCAACGGAAGCAATCGACTTTCTTGTCGATCGAGTGGGACATGAGCGGGCCAACGCCACGGCGGAGGTCCACCGGTCCTTCAACGGATCCTATCCGCCGCTCTACCAGATCGCATACATGATCGGCGGCCTCCAATTCCGTTCGCTCCATCAAGACTTGGTCGACACCGGGCGGATGACGGACCAGGCCTTTCACGACACGATCCTCCAGGGCGGCCCGATCCCGATCGAAATGGTACGCGCCCGACTCTTGGGAACGGTGCTCCCCAAGAACTTCAATCCGTCGTGGCCGTTCGACCAGTGATCCGACCCATCCCACAAGGGTAAGGTCGGCGCACCAGTTGCCAGGAACCTCAAGTGCAAGGGCGGTAATTATTTCATGGTCGACCACGAATATATTTGTGTCAAGGAGAACCCACCGCCGAGCCTGCGGTGTGAACCGCAGGGT
>JAJCZW010000130.1 GCA_029262155.1 Gemmatimonadota bacterium | reverse complement strand
TGGGGAACCTGGTGGACCTGGGACGCGCGGCTGACCCTCACGCTCTTTCTCTTCTTTCTCTTCGTCGGATACATGGCGCTTCGAGCCGCTCTGGAGGATTCGAGTGAGCGCGAACGGTTTGCCGCGGTCCTCGGGATCTTGGGCTTGGTCCTCGTGCCGTTTGTGCATCTGAGCGTCTATCTGTTTCGGACCCTCCACCCCCAGCCGATCATCCTGAAACCGAGCGAACCCTCGGCCCCGCCGGAGATGCTCATGACGCTGTTGATTTCGTTCGGGGTCTTTACCCTTCTCTACATCGGGTTCGTCACCGTTCGGTATGGGTTACTCCTGGCCGAATCGCAGCGCGCCGAGGAGGGTGGCCATGCAGGGTAGCACAATGCCGGCTAACGGTGAGTACATGGTCACGGCCTACATTGTCGTCGCCGTGGTTATTCTCGGCTACAGCCTCTGGCTCTGGCGACAGGTTCGGAAACTCAAGGGAGTTGGCGAGCGGTAGACCAGCGCCGTACGTATGAACGTGAAGCCGGTGGCATCCCTCACCGATCCGCAGATCCAGCAACTGCATCAGTGCTATCAACATGAATGGTGGTCTCGGGGCCGAAGCCTTGAGGATGTCCGGCGCCTGCTCCGTCATTCGGATGTGGTCGTCGGGCTCATCGATACTGACACGACCGACCTCATTGCCTTTGCCCGCGCCCTGACGGACCAGGTCTTCAAGGCGATCATCTTCGATGTGATTGTCGCGCCGGGGCACCGTGAACGGGGGCTCGGGACGATCCTCCTCGACCATCTGCTCACCGATCCCGCGATCACCGGCGTAAGGCATGTCGAACTCTACTGCCTCCCTGAGATGGTTCCGTTCTATCAACGCTTCGGGTTCGTTTCCGATGTTGGTGGAGCCATGCTGCTCAGGAGAATGCACCCCGAGTAGCAGTGGGAGGGTGGGGCATGAGGGTTCCAACAGCTAAGAGAGCGGTTCAGTCGACCAGACCATGGCAGACGCCAGGTACACGAGCGCTGCCATGTGGAGATTCCCAAATTGTGCTTGAGACCCCACGAATCCAGTGATGACACAGTCTGTTTCGGTAGAGGCGGTGGGACTGTCTGATTTGGACCTGCCCATCGTCTCGACGGCAAACTCCTCCTGAAACTCTTCCGTGCCGGGTGGAACGACTCCGGAGGAAACGTTACACGAGTCTTTGTCCGTGAACTGACACGGGGTGGAAATGATGCCGGTGAGGTAGCGGTGCGATAGGGGCCGACCGTGTAACAATCTGGCACCAGGTGGTCACATAGTATGTACCTTGCTTGAAAGAGGATCAGATGGAATCACTCCATATGCTGTTCGCCATTGGGTGCTCTTTTGATGTCTGCCGGTACGAGGCCCACTGTTGCTATTGAGGCGCGTGAGCCACTCAGGGCCTGCCTCATACAGCGGCCTCCCCACGGGGGATGTTAGTCCTTAGAGAGGTAACTGCTGTGCCTGCCTCCCAGCTGCTGCGGTCAACCATCGTATTGCTATGTACTGTTGGCGTTGGGGAGAGTGTTGGTCAGTCTGTGGTTGCCGGGCACGTCCTTGACCGGGTGTCGGGGAATGGAGTGTCCGAGGCCCTCGTCACCCTGTCCTGGACATCGGACTCTGTTAGTCAACGAGTGGGACGGGCGGGGAAGTTTTCTTTCAACGGTTTAGCCCCTGGTACGGTGCACCTCCTTGTGCGAGCGATCGGTTTCGAGGCCCTTGAGGCGACACTGGACCTTCGCGGTGCGGATACAGTTGCCATCGACGTCGAGCTCGATCGTGTGGTCCAAATCCTCGACTCGATTGTGGTGGAGGTGAGCGAGCCCCTACCGGCAGGGCTCCGGGCCTTCGAGTCCCGACGGCGGATGGGTGGTGGGGGCTATTACATGGATCGCCAAGCCATCTCAGAGTATGACAACCGCTCGACGGCAATCATGGTGGCGGCCTTCGCGGGAATTCGGGTTGTTCCTCGGGAGGGGCGGGGGGGCTACGTAGTCGCAAGTTCTCGAGGTGCTAGAGCAAATGCTGGAAGTCTCGGTAACCCAGGTTCGACCACGTGTTACGCGCAGGTCATCGTAGACGGAGTGCGGGTGTGGCAGCCGGGAGCAACAACGGAACCACCCCCGGACATTGAACGGTTTGCGGCGCGGGAGCTCGCTGCGGTGGAATACTATCCAGGACCTGCAGCTACACCGAGCGAGTTCAGTGGTCTCGGAGCTAGCTGCGGTACATTGGTCATATGGACCCGGTTTCGCTGATGCGCCTGCGTCGCGGCGTCTGGGTTCTGGTCGCCTGGATGGTTCTGGTCGCCCCGGCTGGAGCCCAGGCAGTTCGGGTCACCCTGGTTGACGGCAAGTCGGGAGAACTGATCCCCAGCGGGCTGGTGGGGTTGATTGCCGTCGATGGCCAAAGAGTGACCCGCGGGCTGACGAACCTCCGAGGCGTCATCGTGCTGACCGCTCCGCCTGGACGCTATACCGTTCGGGGAGACCGGATCGGCTATATCGGCGCCGTATCCGGAGTCATCACGCTCCGGCGCGGGGACACGACGACGCTGCGCCTGCGGATGCCGTCGGAGTTGGTCGTCCTCCCTGAGGTCGTCGTTCGGGAGGGCCCGATGGGGTGCGCCACCGACGGGCTGGCACGGCCGGAGTTGGAGGTGTTGTGGCGTGAAGCCCGGAAGGCGTTGGAGAGTACGGTGCTGACCCGGGAGCAGGGGGCATCGGAGTTGCTGGTAGTGGGGGTGGAACGGACTCGAACCCCCGATGGGCGTCTGATGCGGGAACGCGAGGTTTCTCGTCGAGTTACCCGAGGGAGGCCCTATCATGCTCTGTCGCCAGCTGTACTCGCCGAGCGCGGTTTCACCACCTACGATGGGGTGGGAGTTGTTTTCTTTGCCCCCGATGTGGACCTCCTGCTGAGCGACTCCTTCATCGGCACACACTGCTTCGGTCTGGTGGAGCGCAAGGGCCGGGTCGGGCTGTCGTTTTCTCCGGTCCCCGCTGGAGAACAGACCGATATCAGAGGAGTGATGTGGGTCGACCGCGCAACACGGGCCTTGGCGGAAGTGACATTCGAGTATGTCCGCGCGCCTTCTCCCTACGACCGCACTCCAGCGTCGGGTTTCGTCCGTTTCGGACCAAGTCCGGGGCAGGGGTGGATTGTGACCGAATGGATCATCTCCACGCCACAAGTAGGCCTCGTAGAGGATCGATTCGCTGATTCAAGAACATCGGGGGAGCAACGCGTGCTGTCTATCCTCCAGCGAGGGGGTACCGCCGAGCCTCTCTCGGCGAAGGGCCTATCGGCGGTAGGAGTTGTCGAGGGGACTGTTTTTGACAGCCTGACGATGCGACCGCTCGTCGGAGTGTTGGTGGGACTCGCTGGCTCGGACGCGAATGACCGGACTGACAGTGCTGGCCACTATCACCTGACGCTGGGTGTTCTGGGACCCGTCTCCTTACGCTTCAGCCATCCCCGTCTGACCCTATTGGGCCTGCTACCGGTCATTGATACCGCACTCGTGGGGCCTACGTTAGCACTCGACTACGCAACTCCCTCTGCGTCGGTCTGGCTCACGCGGCAGTGCGGCGAAGCGATCGCGGAAGATGCGAAGCGAGGCGTGCTCGTGCTCCGCGTTCTCGATACTGCCGGGGGCCCGGTGGTGGGAGCCACCGTATCGGTCACCTGGACCCGATTCAAACCGATTCGGGCGGGTGCCCGCGTTGTGCTGAATAGTCGTGGTACCTCGATGGATGGGGAGACCAACGGGGACGGTGGTGTGATCCTGTGTGGAGTGTCGGTGGGGGCGACGTTGACCGTACGCATTGCCGATGTTCCTGCGGGCGATCCGATCATTGTCGAAGCATCGAATCCGGTTCATATCGTGGACCTGCTACGACCTTCAAACTGACGTGTGGGGTGGTGGATGAAGGCTAGTGCTATCCTGATGTTGCTCGCTGTACCGGCCCAAGCCCTCTGGGGACAGGGGCCACTCCTCCGGGGGACCGTGACCGATACGGTTCGCGCCCCCCTCGCCTTGGCCGAGATCATCGTGGCCAATGACTCCAATCAGACTGACGCCCTGAGGACCGCTCGGGCTGGCGCCGACGGGCGGTTTTCCTTTCCGGGCATCAGCCCTGGACGCTACTCGGTCACGGTGCGCCGAATCGGCTTCATCCCGATCCAGATCGGAATCACCTTGGAAGAAGGTTCTCCGCAGACGCTCGAATTCGAATTGGTGCCCCGCCCCCAGTTACTTCCTGATGTGGTCGTCGAGGTGGAGGGGCCGTCTGGTCGAGCCGGCGGTCCTCTGTTCCGCGGCGTGGTCGTCGATACCGCCGACCAGCCTATTGCCCTGGCCGAGGTGATTGTGGGTGGGGCAACACCGAAGACGCGGGGGCCCTACAAAGTCACCACCCGTGAGCAAGGCCGGTTTGCCTTCCCGAAGATGCGGGATGGTCGGTATTTCATCACCGTCCGTCGGATCGGCTACCTCCCGGTACAGGTGTCGGTGCGTATCGAACCCGAAACCCCGCGAACCCTCAAGTTTGTGATGTACGCCCGGCCGTTTGATCTCCCGGATGTCGTTGTCGAGGCGCTCCGGTTCGATGTCGTCCGGGCGGTGCGGCGCGCCCACGCCTATGAAGGCACCTTCCTCACCCGCGACGATATCGAGGATGCCGCTCCCGTCGTGCTCGGCGATCTGGTTGGGAAGTACTTCTTCGGGGTTTCCCGGGAGACGTTTGCCGAACCCAACCTCGGCTTCTCGTTCCCTCGTACCAAGAGCGTGCTCTATGGATTGGGCGACACCAACAGCGCCGTCAGTGCGGCGTTAGGATTCCGGGGCGTGGATTGCCCCCCCGTAATCTCCATCAATGGCCAGCCACCCCGGGCGGGCTGGTCGGTCAACGACTTCGATCCCCAACAGATCGAGGCGATAGAGCTGTACCGAAAGAAGGGAATCATCCCCTTCGAGTTCCAAAATGATTTCCTGATCAAGCGGAGCTGTGGCTCACTGATGGTGATCTGGCTTCGGCGGTCGGGCTAGCCCCGCCGAATTGATCATTGGTGTGGGGGTAGAAAAGCCGAGGGGGACGCATCGTCCTGACGTGCGGCCCCCTCAGCGCTTCCTATTTGTACTCCCTATTCCTTCTCTTCCTTCTCCCCCGCTAGCCACGCCCAGAAGAGGCTCGCCACGACCGCGCCCAGGATGGGGCCGATCCAATAGAGTGCGTGCCCAACAAGGTTCTGGGAGACCACGGCTGGGCCGAAGGCGCGAGCGGGGTTCATCGCCGCCCCGGTCAGGTTTCCACCCACGAGAATATCAAAGAGAAGAGTCAGTCCGATCCCGAACCCGCCGATCGCCGGGGCGGTCTTGGTCACCGCTGTTCCCATCACTGCAGTCATCAAGAAGAATGTCAGGATGGCCTCGATCACGATTCCTTGGGTGAAGGAGGTGCCGTTCCCGAGTTGTGGTGTGCCGAGAAGAGCTGCCCTGACCGCATCATCGGGGAGGAGTTGGCTGACGAGCCACGCCGCCAGCAAAGCGGCTGCAAGTTGGGCTCCGATGTAGGCGGCGGCATCTCGTCCGCTAATCCGTTTGATCGCCAGGAGACCCAATGTCAGGGCCGGGTTCACCAACCCTCCGGAGATGTTCATGGTGGCACTCACCATGACGGCAAGAACGATGGCATGGGCGGTGGCAATGCCGAGTAGTCCGAACCCGCCACCGGTAAGCCCATCGGCGACGACTACACCAGTTCCAATAAAGACTAGGCCGAAAGTGCCGAGCGCCTCGGCGGCAACACGTCGCTGCAATGAGGGCATGCTTGTACCTCGGAGGTCTGAGGGTTACCTGAAAATATTGGGTTCGGGCGAATCTACTGCGAAGCGCGGCGAAACAATAGCGCCGCGTTGATCCCACCGAACCCGAACGAGTTGCTCAAGAGGTACTCGGGGGTCAGATCCAGCCCGTCGCCTTGGATGTATGGGAGATCGCACCCGACCCCCGGGGTGACGAGATTGACGGTAGGCGGAAACCAGCCGCGCGTGCTACTCAGGGAACAGATCGCGGCCTCGATGGCGCCACTCGCTCCCAAGGCGTGACCGTAATACCCCTTGGTCCCACTGACAGGTATCCGGGAGGCATGGTCACCTAGGACTTGTCGGATGGCGAGGCTCTCCGTGGGGTCATTCAGTTGAGTTGAGCTACCGTGGGCGTTGATATATCCGATCTGTTCCGGAGCGACGCCGGCTTCGTTCAACGCGTCTGCCATAGCCCGAGCGGCCTGGGTCCCATCGGGTCGTGGGGCGGTCATGTGATGGGCGTCATTGGTGAGGCCGTACCCGACGATCTCCAGATAGATCCGGGCTCCGCGGGCTAACGCGCGTTCCCTCTCCTCCAAGATCAGGACGGCGGCGCCTTCCGCCATGACGAAGCCATCGCGGTGCTCATCGAATGGTCGGCTGGCGGTGGTAGGGTCGTCGTTTCGGGTGGACATCGCTCGGATGATGGCAAAGGCCCCGAAACAGAGTGGGGCGAGCGGGGCTTCGGCACCGCCGGCGAGCATGACCTCGGCCTCACCCCGGCGAATGGTTCGGAACCCTTCGCCGATGCCGATTGCCCCGGAGGCGCAACTCATGCCATTGGTGATATTGGGACCGGTGACGCCGTACTCGATCGCCAGGTTGCAACTCGCTGCTCCGGCGAATACGGTGAGGGCGAGGCCGGGGTCGATCGCGCGAAACCCATCGGTCATATAGCGGCCGTGTTGACGCTCGGCATGCGCGACTCCTCCGAGCGCCGTCCCCATCATCACCCCGACTCGGTTCGGATCCTCCTGGTCCAGGACGAGTGCCGAATCGGCGATCGCCATGCGACTGGCGATAATGGCGAACTGACTACAGCGGTCGAGTCGTTTGCTCCTGCGTTCGTCGAGGTGATCCGTGACATCGAGGTCGGTGACCTCGCCAGCCACCTGGGATCGAAACGGTGTCGGGTCGAACTGGGAGACCCGTCCGACTTCCGATCGACAGCGCTTGAGCCCCTGCCAGAATGGTTCGACGCCCGACCCGATCGGGCTGATGATGCCAAGGCCGGTGACCACAACGCGTCGAGGGTTAGCCATCTGTGCGCTCAAGAAAATCCTTGAGGCCAGCCAGGGTCCGACTGGCGATCCCGTGGACGAACACCGGCCCAATGATCCACTCCGCGGCCGGACGCCGGATCAGGGGCCACGGTGGCCCATCCCACTGGTGCACCAAGCGTACTTTGCTGCCGTTGCCGTCAGGGTGAATGGCCCATTCCACACCCATCCCCGTGGTAATGCCTCGCACGTGCGTGTAGCGGATTGTGCGCGTTTCGGCGTTCGTGTGCATTTCGGAGACCCACCAAGTGGGCCAACGGAAGGAGCCGAACGGTCTCCATGCCGCCATCTCGACGATCCCGTCGGTTTCGGAACTCCCCTCGAGCATGCGTACCCACCGGTAGTGGGCCAGCCGGTCGGGCCATCGTTCGACATCCCGGGCTGCTTGGAAGACATGATCGGGCGGGGCCGCGATCTGGGCAGTGTCCACCGTCTCCATCATGCGTCTTGCCTCCATGTCGCCACGATGCGGGCAAAAGGGACGATCCGAATCGTTGGTGGAGTGAGGCCCGTACCGGCCCAAATGGTCGAAAAGCGTGCTCGCGTGAACCCCCGCTCAAGGGAGATGCAGCCGTCATGAATCGTGTACCGGTCAAACCGCAGTGCCCTGCCGGCGATGCGAAACGCCCACTGGGCCGTTCGCGACCTGATAAGATCGGCAGCGAGAATCCCCCATCGGGTGACGCGGGCCGATTCACGAAGCATGCACTGCACATCCTCATCGGAGAGGTGGTGAAGGACCTGACTCAGCAGCACGAGATCGACGGACCGATCGGGAAACGGAAGCGCCAACCCCGAGCCGAGGGTCATCGGCAATCCCCC
>JAJCZW010000129.1 GCA_029262155.1 Gemmatimonadota bacterium | reverse complement strand
TCTTCGTACTTCACGGGGAGGTCGACGTACTCCAGCCCGCTCGTATAGGTGACCATTCCGTCCGATCGTGCCCGCCGCTCCGCTTCTTCCGCGATACGCGACGAGGTTCCACCGATGTGGAAAGTCCGCAACGTCAACTGCGTTCCCGGCTCTCCAATCGATTGCGCGGCCAAGATGCCAACCGCTTCCCCCATATCGACCATATCCATCGTCGCAAGATTACGGCCGTAGCACATCCGGCAGATTCCCCGGCGCGCTTCACAGGTGAGGACCGAACGAATCTGGATCCGCTCGATGCCAGCTTCATCGATCGCATTGGCGACTTCTTCGGTGATCAGATGGCCGTTCAATACCAAGAGTCGTGGATCACCATCCTCATCCAATTCGTGGGGATCGAAAACATCCTCGCCGGCGACACTCCCCAGGATGCGCTCCTGGAGACTCTCGATGACATCCTCACCCTCCTTGAGGGCGGCAATCTCGAGTCCGCGAATCGTCCCGCAGTCCTCTTCTGAGATCGTGACGTCCTGTGCAACATCCACCAATCGTCGGGTCAGGTACCCGGCGTCGGCCGTCTTGAGCGCGGTATCGGCAAGTCCCTTTCGGGCCCCGTGGGTGGAGATGAAGTACTCCAACACCGTGAGGCCTTCGCGGAAGTTCGATCGGATGGGACTCTCGATGATTTCACCGATACCGCCGGTGAGTTTCTTCTGAGGCTTGGCCATCAGGCCTCGCATCCCAGCCAACTGCCGGATCTGATCCCGGCTCCCCCGTGAACCCGAGTCGAACATCATGAAGACGGGATTGAACCCGCCCCGAGAGTCGCGGAGCGATTGGATCATCGCCTCGGCGACATCGTTATTGGCATGGGTCCACGCATCGATCACCTTGTTGTACCGCTCACCAAAGGTGATCTGCCCGGTGTTATAGGCTCGCTGGAATCGAGCCACCCTCTTCGCGGCCTCGTCGATCAGCTCGAACTTCTCCGCCGGAATCTCCAAGTCCTCGACCCCGATCGATATCCCGCCCAGGGTGGCAAATTCGAATCCGAACTTCTTCAGTCGATCCAGGAAATCGACCGTTTCTCTTAGCCCGGCGCGGCGATAACTCTGGAGGACAACCTCCGACAGGGCCTTCTTCCGCATCAACTCATCCCGGAACCCAAGCTCCGCCACAACTTGTCGAGGGAGGATGTTGTTGAAGAGGACTCGACCGACCGTGGCGCGTAACCACCGTGGCCTCGGGTCGGCACTCTCCGGAGGTGGGACAAACCAGAAGTGAATCGCAGTTTGGTACGTCACCCGCTTTGAGAGGAGGGCCATTTCAAGCTCGGCGATCGAGCCGAAGTGCGGTGCATCCTCCCACAACTTCGCCTTGGTCCCGTCGCCCGGCTCCCGCCGGAGTGTCCCCGCAAACCCTGCAGGCCATTTGGTTAGGAAGTAGCAGCCCAGCACCATGTCCTGGGACGGCTCCGCAACAGGTCGACCGTCCGATGGCTTCAGGATGTTGTTTGAAGACACCATCAAGACGCGCGCCTCAAGCTGGGCTTCAAAGCTCAGCGGGACGTGCACCGCCATCTGGTCGCCGTCAAAGTCTGCGTTGAATGCGGCACACACGAGCGGGTGAATCCGGATCGCCTTACCTTCCACCAGTTTCGGTTCGAACGCCTGGATGCCGAGTCGGTGGAGCGTCGGAGCACGGTTGAGGAGTACGGGATGATCCTGAATGATTTCTTCCAGGATCTCGTAGACCTCCGGCCCTTCCCGCTCGACGATCTTCTTCGCCCGCTTGACGGTTTCGGCAATCCCCTTTTCGACCAGCTTGTTGATGATGAACGGTTTGAACAACTCCACCGCCATCGCCTTCGGCAGGCCGCACTGGTGGAGTCGCAACTCCGGACCCACCACGATGACCGATCGGCCAGAGTAGTCTACGCGCTTCCCAAGGAGGTTCTGCCGGAACCGGCCCTGCTTCCCCTTGAGCATGTCAGAAAGCGACTTGAGGGGTCGCTTTCCACGGCCGCGAATCGCCTTGGACCGCCGGCCATTGTCAAACAGCGCATCTACTGCCTCTTGCAGCATGCGCTTTTCATTCCGGAGGATCACCTCCGGCGCCCGATGCTGGATCAACTTCTGGAGCCGGTTGTTTCGATTGATCACGCGCCGATACAGGTCGTTGAGATCGCTGGTGGCAAACCGTCCCCCATCGAGGGGGACCAACGGCCGAAGGTCCGGTGGCAGCACCGGGACGACGTCAAGGATCATCCAGGCAGGGTCGTTCGGCAAATCCCCACCATCTCCGGAGGAGAGGAATGCATCGACGATCTTCAACCGTTTGAGGCTTTGCTTCTTCCGATGCTGGCTGGTTTCGGTGGCGATACTCGAGCGCAACTCGCTGGCGATTTTCCGAGTATCCAAACGGCCCAACAACTCGCGGACCGCAGGGGCACCGATGTCGGCACGGAACTCGCCATCCCCTTCGTCCGTCGCCTTCTGTCGCAAATCGAGAAACTGATCCTCATCCAGCAACTGGTTAACCTCGACCTCTTGCTTCCCCGGCTCAATGACGATGTAGCTCGAGTAGTAGATCACCCGCTCCAGATCCCGGAGCGTAATGCCCAAGAGATTCCCCATCGGGGAAGGCAAGGTCTTGAAGAACCAGATATGGGCGACCGGGACACTCAATTCGATATGCCCCATACGCTCCCGGCGGACCTTGCTCAGGGTGACCTCGACGCCGCAGCGATCGCAAATCACTCCCCGGTATCGGATCCGCTTGTACTTCCCACAGTGGCATTCCCAATCCTTGACCGGGCCAAAGATCCGCTCGCAAAAAAGCCCGTCCTTCTCTGGCTTGAACGAACGGTAGTTGATGGTCTCGGGTTTGGTGACCTCGCCCCAACTCCACCAGGTTCGCTGCCCTTGCAGCTCCAGACGCTCCCGCTCCTTCGGATCCCGAGGACCTCGGATCTCCTCCGGTGCGGCGATGCGAATGCCGATGTAGTCGAAACTCGAGTTCTTGGGCTCCCGCCCGCTACGAAAATCAATCATATGCCGCTCCTACTCCTCGCTGTCCGCAGTCACACCAAGGGTGACCTTGAGTCCGAGGGCCTGGAGTTCTTTGACGAGAACATTGAAGGACTCGGGAATGCCCGGTTCGGGCAGATTCTGGCCCGTCACAATGGCTTCGTACACCGTGCTTCGGCCGTTGACATCGTCCGATTTGACCGTGAGCATCTCTTGCAGCAGGTGGGCGGCGCCGTACGCTTCCAGCGCCCAGACCTCCATCTCGCCGAATCGTTGTCCACCAAACTGCGCCTTCCCCGCCAGTGGCTGCTGCGTCACGAGCGAATAGGGGCCGATCGACCGGGCGTGGATCTTGTCATCGACAAGATGGCTCAGCTTGAGCATGTAGATCGTTCCCACGGTGACGTCGGTCGCAAACGGGTGCCCGGTACGCCCATCTCGGAGACGGGCCTTACCAGTCGGGGTCAGCCCAGCATAGCGGATCAATGCTTCGACCGCTTCGGCGACCTGGGCCGGTGTCAGTTTACCGCCGCAGGCCCGGGCCAGGGCCGTCTCGCCAGCCGCCGATAGCCGCGTGGCGGCGTCCTCTTCCGCTGTGACTTTCAGTCCTTTGATCAGGCTCGCGAATTCCTTCTTCTCGGCAGGATCCAGGGCCTCCTCGTACCGTGCCTCATGGTAAGCCAGTTCGTGGCCCGCTTGCTCCACCAGTCGGGCGCCCACCTCCTGGCTGGCGGTGCGCAGGAAACCTTCGATCTCGCCAAACAACCTTTGCGTCGCCGCGCTGACCTCTTTGCTGGCAAGCGCGTCGAGCCCGATCTCATCCAACTTCAACTCAATCGCGCCAGCTGCTCGCAGGTCAGTCAACAACCTTTCGATCATCCCCGCCTTCAGGCCTGGCGCTTGAACCCGGAGTGACAATGCCTCACCAGCCCACTGGAGGCCTGCTAGTCGGAGCAACGCCCCGATCTCCCCCTCGGCCGCCCCTCGGAAGACAGGAGTCTTGGCGTTAAACCCAAGGAGGGTAGCGCACCACCCGAGGTGGGTCTCCAGAATCTGCCCCACGTTCATCCGACTGGGCACGCCAAGTGGATTCAATACGATGTCGACCGGTCGGCCGTCGGGAAGGAACGGCATGTCCTCTTCCGGGACGATACGGGCGACAATGCCCTTGTTACCGTGGCGACCAGCCATCTTATCGCCAACGGACACCTTCCGCTTCTCACCCAGATAGACCTTCACCAGTTGGATCACGCCGGGCGGCAGTTCATCGGGCTGGAGGATCTTATCGATCTGGTCCTCCGCCTTCTCCTCCACTTTGGCCCGCTCCAGCGCCGCGGCTTCGATGGTGGCCCGGATCCGCTCATTGGCAGCCTTATTCGCGACCCGCAACGTCTTGAGGTCGACTTCAGTCAGATCCGCGCTGGTCAGTAAGGCGGCCGTCAGCTTCGTCCCGGCGGCACGATACTCCTCCACCGTTCCGGCCTTGAGCATCAGGGCCACCTCTTGCCCTTCGAGCAGTTGGCTCAACTCGTCGAGCATGACGGTGCTGATTCGCGCCTTTTCTTCGTGCTCGATCCGACGGACCTCACCGATCCGCTCGCCCCGATCTTTCTCCACCACCTGATCCTCAACCCGCGAGAAGATCTTGACGTCGATGACCGTCCCCTTCATCCCGGGGGAGACCTTGAGCGATGAATCCTTCACATCCTTGGCCTTTTCGCCAAAGATCGCGGTGAGGAGCTTTTCCTCCGGAGACAACTCGGTCTCACCCTTGGGCGTGATCTTGCCGACCAGAATGTCGCCCGGTTTGACGTGGGCCCCGATCCGGATGATTCCGCGCTCGTCGAGATCGACAAGGGCTTCATCGGAGACGTTCGGAATCTCCCGGGTGATCTCTTCTTGGCCTCGTTTGGTATCGCGGACGTGGAGTTCGAGTTCCTGGATATGAATCGAGGAATAGACGTCGTCTTTCACGAGCCGTTCGGACAAGACGATGGCGTCTTCGAAGTTGTGGCCGTACCACGGCATAAAGGCGACGGTCACATTGGCACCGAGGGCAAGCTCGCCCCCCTCCGTCGCTGCTCCATCGGCGATGACGGAGCCGGCTTGTACGTGATCGCCGATTTGGACCAGCGGCCGCTGATTGATCGCCGTATCCTGGTTGGTCCGCCAAAACTTCTTCACCCGGTACCGATCGTGCCGGGCCAAGCGGGCCAAGGGGACATCCGTCACGGCCGTGGCTTCGCCCGCATCGACGATGATTTCGTCGGCGGTCACTCGAGTCACGAACCCCTCACGCCGAGCGAGGATGACCGCTCCGGAGTCGGTGGCGACTTTTCCTTCCAAGCCGGTCCCCACGACGGGGGTCTTGGGAAAGAGGAGTGGCACCGACTGGCGTTGCATGTTCGAGCCCATCAACGCACGGTTGGCGTCGTCGTGCTCAAGAAATGGAATCAACGCGGCTGCGATGGAAACCAACTGCTCACTCGCGACATCCATGAGGTCGATCTTCGATGGTTCTTGCAGCGGGTAGTCATCACCTCGACGACAGAGCACCAGCGGCGCGGTAAACGCTCCCTTTCGATCCAAGGACGCGTTCGCCTGGGCGACCGTAAAGTCCTCTTCCTCACTTGCTGAGAGCCAGCGAATATCGCTGGTGACCACGCCATTTCGCACAATACGATACGGCGATTCGATAAAGCCAAGCTCGTTGATGCGCGCAAAGGTCGATAGGCTGGTTATCAACCCAATGTTTGGACCTTCGGGCGTCTCAATGGGACACATCCGGCCATATTGGGAATAATGCACGTCGCGGACTTCGAATCCGGCACGTTCCCGTGTGAGCCCTCCGGGACCCAGAGCGGAGAGCCGCCTCTTGTTGGTCAGTTCCGCGAGGGGATTCGTCTGATCCATAAACTGAGAGAGCTGACTCGATCCGAAGAATGCCTGAATGACCGCTGACACCGTCCGGGCGTTTACCAGATCGTCGAGCGAGATTTTCTCAGGATCGGAGTTGATACTCATCCGCTCCTTCACCAAGCGCGCCATCCGCGACAGGCCGACCGAGAACTGATTGGCTATCAGTTCACCCACGGAGCGAATACGCCGATTGCCCAAATGGTCGATGTCATCGGTGTGTCCGCGCCCGTCGTGCAAATCGATCAAGTAGCGGATAATCGAGACGAAGTCTTCTTCGGTGAGCACCGTATTCTCTTCGTCAATCCGGAGCCGCAGGCGTTGATTGATCTTGTACCGTCCGACACGTCCAAGGTCATAGCGCTTGGGATTGAAAAAGAGCCGTTGGAGTTGGAGCCTCGCGGTCTCCAGGTTCGGGGCATCGCCGGGGCGCAGCAGGGAGTAGATCTGTTGGAGTGCCTCGGCCTCACTGCTCGTGGGATCCTTCGCCAGCGTGTTCTTGATGAGGGGCGACTCGGGTCGACCCGAGGGCAACAGCGCATCGACCGTTTGCACTCCTGCTTTCCGTAAGGAGGCCCGGCGGGTCGGGGTGAGCTCTTTCCCGGCATCGAGGAGCACTTCTCCGGTTTCGGGATTCGCCGCCGGGAACGCTAGGATAATTTTTTCCTTCTCCCGGGTCGTGGTGGGGGCTTGGTCTTGGCGAAGATCCACCGAGGTGTAACCCGCAAACACCGTGACCTTCTTGATCCCGACCTGGCGCATCAAGGCGACTCGTTCCGGGGTCAGTTCATCACCCACCACCGCGAGTGGCTCTCCGTCTGGATCTTCAGGATTGGGCACGACTTCACTGGCCAAGGCCCCGAAGATCTCCCTGCGTTCCTGTCGTCCCACGAGCTTCCCGGTGAGTGAGAGCACCTTCTCGGAGAAGAAGAGCGAGAGGATGTCGGCGTTGGTTCCGTATCCGAATGCCCTCAGGAGTGCCGTCGCCGGGAACTTCTTTTTCTTATCAATATGGACGTACACCACATCATGGATGTCGATCGTGAATTCGACCCAGGAGCCTCGAAACGGAATAATTCTCGCCGAGAAGAGGCGCTGCCCATTGGGATGGATGTTCTCTTCGAAGACAACCCCCGGAGACCGGTGGAGCTGACTGACCACCACACGTTCCGCCCCGTTGATCACGAACGTGCCCAAGGGTGTCATGATCGGGAGTTCGCCGAGATAGACTTCCTTCTCGATCTGGTTCTTGAGCCGTCGCTCTTCACCCACCTCTTCGAACACGTTGAGGAGGAGGGTGGCCTTGAGCGGGGCGGCATAGGTCATGTCCCGTTCGATGCACTCCTCCACCGAGTACTTGGGATCGCTCAGGGCATAGCTCTTGAAATCGAGCTCGTATTTGCCGTTCACATCCGAAATCGGAAAGAGGTCCCGGAAGACACGTTCTAGGGAGACATCTTGCCGCCCTTCCCCATCGCTTTGGGAGACGAGGAGGGATTGGAATGCCCGGGTCTGGATGTCGAGCAGGTGGGGCATGGGCATACCCCCCTCCCGCTTGGCAAATGTGATTACTGGTCTGGTCTCAGCCATAGCTCACTCTCATCCAACACAAAGGGCCCCGCGCGGACTCCAACCGGCCGGTGCCGGGAGTTCCGCGGGGCTCGTCCATCCGTCAGAAATTGTCGGATCCGTTGTAGGCTGCATGCCGCCTCGCCAAAGCAGTGTCCACGATGCCATGCGACCAGAGTGGTCGCACGGCGGTGTTGGCACCTACTTCAGTTCGACGGTCGCGCCCTGCTCTTCCAGTCGTTTCTTGATCTCCGCTGCCTCCTCCTTGGAGATCCCCTCCTTGATTGCCTTGGGGGCGCTGTCGACCAAGTCCTTGGCTTCTTTGAGCCCGAGACTCGTCAGTTCACGGACGACCTTGATCACTTGGATCTTCTTCGCGCCCCCTGCGACCAGCACAACCGAAAACTCGGTCTGCTCTTCGGCCGCTGGGGCTTCCGCGCCACCGGCCGGAGCGGCCGCCATGACACTGACATTGAACTTCTCTTTGAACGCGTCGATCAGTTCGGCGAGTTCCACGACGGACTTGGTCCCAATTGCCTCAAGAATGTCGTCGTTGCTGAGCGTTGTGTTGGCCATCGTTATCTCTTCTCCGTACGGTTTAGGATGCCGCTTGACGCTGTTCGCGAAGCGCCTCAAGGGCGCCAACCACCTGATACAAAATGCCGTTGAGGGATCCGGCGAACTGCGCCAAGAGCACCTCGCGAGAGGGAAGCGAACCAAGCCGTTCGATATACGCTGGCTCCACCGCCTCCCCATCCACCACGCCCGCCTTGATGGCGAGTGTGCCCACGTTCTTACTGAAGTCACCGATCGCCTGGGCCGCGGGGAGCGGATCTTCCCCGGCGAGCACCAACCCCACCGGACCCTGGAGGTGCCCATCCAGCGCGGAGATGTTGCGATCCGCGAGGGCCCGTCGGGCCAAGGTATTCTTGACGACGAGATACCGCGCGCCGGCTTCTCGGAGCTTTCGTCGCAACTCGGTCATTTTCTCGACGTTCAGGCCGGTAAAGTCCGTCACGTAGATATTGGGTGAGATCTCGAGTCGTCGGGCGAGATCTTCCACCATTGTTTGCCGCTCTGCCTTGCTCATCGGTACCCCGCCGTGTCAAGCCGGACGCCCGGCCCCATCGTACTGGAAATGGTCGCCGCCTGGAAATAGGTCCCCTTCGCGGCCGACGGCTTCGCCCGGACAATGGTGTCGAGGAATGCCTGCAGGTTTTCCGTGAGTTGGGCCTCACTAAACGACACTTTACCTATCGGCGCATGCACATTCCCGGTCTTGTCGACCCGGAACTCGATCTTGCCCGCCTTGATCTCCTTGACCGCCTTCGTCACATCCATCGTGACGGTCCCGGCCTTCGGATTCGGCATCAAACCGCGGGGGCCGAGCACTCGGCCCAAAGCACCCAGCTGCCCCATGACGTCTGGAGTGGCGACGATCACGTCGCACTCGAGCCAACCATCCTTGAGCTTCTGCAGGTACTCCGTGCCCACAAAATCCGCCCCCGCCGCCTCGGCCTCCTGGATCTTGTCGCCCTGCGTCACCACCAGGACGCGCACCGACCGGCCCGTACCATGGGGGAGCACCACGGTCCCCCGCACCACCTGGTCGGCGTGTCGCGGATCAACGCCAAGCCTCACTGCGGCTTCCACTGTTTCATCGAACTTCGCAAACGCTGCAGCCTTGAGCAGTTGCACCGCTTCCTCGAGGGCGTAGGTCTGCTTCCGATCGATCCGCTCTGCCGCGGCGCGGAACCGCTTCCCATGAACTGCCATCAGTCGGCTACCTCCAGCCCCATGGAACGGGCCGTCCCGGCGATCATCCGCACCGCACTGTTGATGTCGGCCGCATTCAGGTCGGTCATCTTGATTTCAGCGATCTTCTGCAATTGGGCGCGGGTGACCTGTCCAACCTTCGTTCGGTTGGGGACGGCACTCCCCTTGGCGAGCCCGGCTTCCTTCAGCAGGAGGTTGGCCGCTGGCGGTGTCTTGGTAATGAAGGTGAACGTCCGATCCGCATAGATCGTGATCACGACGGGAATCACCATTCCCGCCTGACTCTGGGTCCGGGCGTTAAACTGCTTACAGAAATCCATGATATTGACGCCATGCGGCCCCAACGCGGTACCGACAGGAGGAGCCGGATTGGCCGCCCCCGCGGGACACTGGAGCTTGACCAGCGCCATAATCTTCTTTGCCATCTTCCCTCACCAAATTGGTCTGAACCCCGAAGGGGGTCCCTGCCTGCCGCGATATCCCGCGCGGTCGCGGGCTCCCCCTAGCAATGCCAGGAGCGAGCGTGAACCAACATCCTACTGGCCGTTAGTGGCCCCGAAGTTGGAGGTAATCCAACTCCACGGTGGTCGGCCGTCCGAAGAGGCTTACCGACACCTTCACCTTGCCTTTGTCTGCCAGTACCTCTTCGACCGTCCCACTGAATTCCGAGAAGGGCCCCTCGGTAATCTCGACCGCCTGTCCGACCAGGAACGGGATCTCTTCCTTCGGCCCTGCATCGGCGGCTTCTTCGACCACGCCGAGGAGTCGATTGACCTCATCCTGCCGTAGGGCTTGGGGCAATCGGCCGGTGCCGACGAACTTGATGACCCCCTGAACACTATTGACCAGATGCTGTGCTTCCTGACTCATATCGGTCTCGATCAGGACGTAGCCGGGATAGAGTTTGCGCTCCACCACGACCTTCTTGCCGGCCTTGATCTCCACCGACTCCTGCACCGGCACTAGCGCTTCCCGGACCAATCGACCCTCCGCCGGACGAGGATCGTCCTCGATCCGCTTCATGAGCAGGTTGCGCACCTTGTTCTCGTGCCCTGCCGTCGTCTGGATGGCGTACCAATGATACTCCATCGGATCACCGTGCCAGGGCAGCGATGCCCGAAACGAAGATCAACTGGAGGACCCAATCTACCAAGCCAATGACAAGCCCTAGCACCATCGACGCCACTACGATCATGCGGGTCGCCTTCATGAGTTCGTCGCGGGTTGGCCACGACACCTTGGTCATCTCGAACCGGGCGGCCACGAGAAAGTCTCGGGTCGCACGGATGGCAGACACCAAGGGGTTCGAAGCGGCCGGCTGGACCTGATCCATGGCTACTTCGACTCCTTATGGAGCAAGTGCTTGTTGCAGCGTGGACAAAACTTCTTCCACTCCACCCGTTCGGGGTGCAAACGCTTGTTCTTGTCTGTGAAGTAGTTCCGACTCTTGCAGTCGGTACACTCCAGAATAATCTTGTCCCGCGCCATTGCAGCCTCGTTGGTTCCTACCTGGCCTATTCCAAGATCTCCGTGACCACCCCGGCCCCCACCGTCCGGCCCCCCTCCCGAATCGCGAACCGCAACCCCTCATCCATCGCGATCGGCGTAATCAACTCGATCGTCATCTGCACATTGTCCCCCG
>JAJCZW010000128.1 GCA_029262155.1 Gemmatimonadota bacterium | reverse complement strand
GGACCAGGAGTTGAGAGACGAGGGAGATGTGAAACGGCCCCCGGGTATCTCCGGTTCCTTGCAAGCCGCCGGTGTATACCAATGCCAGGGTCACAAAGAGCCCCGAGATGCTCAGAAAGCCGAGGAGTTCCGCAGCGAGATCGACCACCAGAGGGTCGGTCATGCCAAAGCCGGCCAGGAGCAGACGTGGGAGGGAGAGAAAAAGGACGGCCACGATCAGCGCCCCTGCCAGTCCGATCCGGCCAGCGACGTGGACCGCTTGGGTGACGCGATCCGGCAATCCGGCGCCGAGGTTTTGACCGGCCACCGCCGCGGTGGCACCCATCAGTCCCACCGAACTCCAGGTAATGAGAGAGAAGAGTTCGGTATAGCCGATAGCATACGCCGCCTGCGCTTCCGCACTTCTAGGTAGCGACCCGATGAAGCGCAGAAGGAAGACGCCTCCAACGTTCATGGCGATGCCCTGCAGCCCGGTTGGAATCCCGAAGCGGAAGAGGGATCGGATGATGGTCCAATCGGGTTTCCACCCCTGCCCGCGGGGGAAGCCAACCACCCAGCGACCGGAGAAGAGCCGGTGGATTGCTAAGAGACTAAGGATGCCTCCGGCGGTCACCGTACCCATGGCGGCGCCCGCCGTGCCGAAGGACGGGATCGGTCCGAGCCCACGGATCAAGATCATGTTGAACACGATGTTCATCACGGTGAGGGAGATACCCCACCGAAGGGGAGTCTTGGCATCGCCCGCCGAGCGGAGTGCACCGCCAACCAGAAAAAAGATCATCATGCCGAAGCTGAACACGAACATGATTCGGAGGTAGGACAGCGCTTCCGCCTGGACCACGGGTGAGGCGTTCACGAAAGCGAGCAGCTTCGGGGCGAGGAAATAGCCGAGCGGAGCCAAAATACCCACGGAGAGCACCGCCGCCGTGAGAAACGCCTGATAGACTGACCGATTGACCTTTTCCCGATCGTTCGCACCGGCGAAGCGGGCCACGAGAATGCTCATGCCGGTAAAGAGCGAACTGATGAAGACCATCACGACGAGAAAGATCTGCCAGGACACCCCGATGGCGGCGTTGCCCGTATAGCCGACGTAGTGGCCGACCATGACGTGGTCGATGATGCCCTGCAGTCCGGCGATCACGTTCTGCAGGATCGTGGGCCACGCGAGTCTCCAAACGGCCTTCGGGATCGGTCCCTCGACGATCGATCGGTCGAAGGACCTGGCCGTGCGGGATGGTGCACTCACCGGGGGGGTCTGGCCTCGTGGAGCGCGGGGGTGGGCGTGGACACCTCAAGCAGATCGGCCAGATACGGTCCCCAGATGGCCGGAAGAGAGTGAGTGCCGTGCCCCAGCGTCTGATCGGTAATCGGGAGGACGATGGCGCGACCATGAGGAACCCTCCGGATCGCACGCTCAAGGATGTTGAGCTCCGGTGGGTTGACCTGGTCATCAGCGGAATTGATCGCCAAGAGGGGTGCCGTAATCTGTTCTAGATGGGGAGCGGGATTGTACTCCCGTGAGGCATCGAAGGCATAAATCATGTCGTTGGCATCAAGGATCGATCGGTATCGATCGACCCGACCATGGAGGAACGTTTCGGCCCCCGCACGTGTGGGGTAGTTGATCTGCCACTGGAGCGGGCTGCTGACCATCATGAGGAGGAGATGAATGGCTCCGGTGAGACCTGTTGGTTGGGTCGTATACTCGCCGCTCTCCCACGAAGGATCGGTTTCGATGGCGTCGATGATCATTTGGCGCATCATCCGATTCCGCCCTGCGATCTCCACCGGGAGGCTCGCGAGTGGCATCAACGCGTCCATAAAGTCGGGATAGGTATATCCCCAGACCCAGGACTGCATGCCTCCCATCGAGGTTCCCATGACCAAGCGAAGGTGATCGACGCCCAAGTGCTCGGTGAGCAGGCGATAGTGGGCCCGCACCATATCGTCATACGTGTATTTCGGAAACCGCATGTGGAGGCCGTCGCTCGGCTTGCTGGACCGTCCGTGCCCGATGCCGTCCGGCAGGATGATGAAGTAACGGTTGGCATCGAGGAGTTGTCCGGCACCAAAGAGTTGCCCTGCAAAGTTGCGTGAGAGAAAGCCGCGCCCCGATCCGGTCGTGCCATGCATGATGAGGACAGCGTTGCTGACCCGACCATCGGTCCCTCGTTGCGGCGTGCCGAGCGTGGTGTAGTGGAGCCGAAGTTCGGGGAGGGCTTCGCGGGTGTCGAATTGAAAATCCGTGACTACGTAATCACCCTCTACGGGGGAGGGTGCTGTCGATGGAGTTTGTGCCTGGACATGTGTCGCGATGAGGAGGGCAGCGAGGAGCGGTAGCGGACGAGCGATCATTGATCATCTCCTACAAGGACAGTAGCTCGGATCAGGCGATCAAGGTTGGGAAAGGCCTGATCAAGATAGCGATTGCCAGAGGCGAACAGCGAGTCTTGCTTCCCGCCGCGCATGCCACCACCCGCGTCCTCTCCATACCCTGCGTACAGTTGATCGACCACATCCATTCCCCTGACCACCTGGGCAAAGGGCGCGAACCCTCCGGCGTCGAGGCGGCTGTTGTCGGCCAGGTTAATGTAGATCTGGGTGGTGCGGGTGTCGGGTCCGGTCATCGCGAATGCGACGTGTCCCCGGGTATTGGTCTGGATGACGGTGTCATCTGGGAAGGATCGGTCCCGCCATTGCTGTGCCCGCTGTGGTTGCCCCGCGATGCCGAACTGGACGATGAATCCTTCACGTACCCGGAAGAAACGTGAGTCGTCGAAGTACCCAGACCGCACCAGCTCATAGAATCGGTCGGCTCCCCGTGGGGCCCAGGCGCGCTGAACCTGAACGAGAAAGTCACCCTTCGACGTCACGACCTGGACGGTGAACTTCTTGGGGGCTTGCCACTCAGCGTCGGGAGCTGTCAGGGGTGGAGCGGTTGCGAGTAACAGGGCGAGGAGGAATGTGATCCGATGCACGGGACAACCTGGGGATGAATGGCCCGTCGAAGGAAGCATGGTTTCGACCGGGAGTCCAGCGGCCCCCCCCCTCCCCCCCCCCGGTGAGCGGCCTGGGGGCTCGCGCCACGCTGGGGATGGGATACCTTGGTCGTGTACTTATCTCTCACGAGGGTCCTATGCGTCGGTGTGTCCTCTTCTCTCTGTTCCTATCGTTTCCCCTTACGGCTCAGACTCCCCCGGCAGCGACTGGAAGCCAAGGGTTCTATCGATTCCCAGCAGTCCATGGGGGAACGATCGTTTTCGCCGCAGAGGGTGACCTCTGGACGGTGTCGATCGACGGTGGCTTGGCTCGCCGACTGACCAGTCACCCTGCTGAAGAGACCAACCCGGTGATCTCTCCCGATGGCCTGACGCTGGCGTTCCGCGCGCGATACGAGGGTCCGGCCGAGGTGTACACGATGCCGTTGACCGGCGGTGTCCCCGTCCGACGGACGTACGAAACGGAAACCTCGACGCCAACCGGGTGGACGAACGATGGCCGGCTCCTCTACACGACCACTCATTATTCAGGGTTGCCCAAGCCGATGACGGTTGCCCTCCATCTCCCCCAGGCTACTCGTGCGCCCCTCCCGCTGATGGGGGCTTCCGAAGCGCAGCTCGATGGCACCGATAGCACAGTGTACTTCGTCCGACCGGCCTATCATAACAATGTCACAAAGCGATATACCGGTGGGACTGCTCGGGACATCTGGAAGTACACATTGGGCGCCTCCGAAGCGGTAGAGCTGACCGGCGACTATCGGGGAGAGAGTCACTCCCCGATGTGGTGGAACGGTCGGGTGTACTTCGTGAGCGACCGGGATGGAACGATGAATCTCTGGTCCATGGATGAGACCGGAGGCGATCTCCAGCAGCACACGCACCATGCGGGGTGGGATGTCCGATCCGCGAGCCTCGGGCAGGGTCGGATCGTATATCAGCTCGGCGCCGACCTCTGGCGGTACGACATTGCGGCCGATCGGTCGGCATTGATCCCGATCACCATCGCCTCAGATCTGGATCAGCTCCGTGATCGATGGGTGACCGATCCGATGGTGTCCCTCACGTCTGCCTATCTCTCCCCCAATG
>JAJCZW010000127.1 GCA_029262155.1 Gemmatimonadota bacterium | reverse complement strand
AGGATCCCCCCCCAGTGGAGTTCGATGGAAACGCCGCGTTGGCATACGCGGAAACTCAGATGAGCTTCGGCCCGCGGATTACGGGCTCAACCGCCAGCCAGGAGATGGGAAACTGGCTCGATAGCCTGTTGCGGGAGCGTGCCGACACCGTGGTCGTTCAGGCCTGGAACCATATCACGAGGGCGGGCGATACCATTGCGGTTCGCAACCTCATTGCCCGATTCCTTCCGGACGCGAGCCAACGCATTCTCCTACTGGCCCATTGGGACACTCGGCCCATTGCCGACGGTCCCTCCTCCACCGATACAACCGCCCCGGTGCCCGGTGCCAACGACGGCGCGAGCGGTGTGGCGGTCCTGCTCGGGATTGCGGACGCTCTGTTCACCGCCCCGCCTGGCATCGGCGTCGACCTCCTGTTTGTTGATGGGGAAGACTACGGCGAGTGGGGGGCCGATCGCTCGGATGTGCTTATTGGCTCATCCTACTACGCCACCCACCCGATCACAGCCACCAAGCCACTTTTTGCTCTCCTCCTGGACATGGTTGGCGACCGGGATCTCCAGTTGTTCAAGGAAGGGAACTCGGTGATTGGTGCCCCGGAGGTGGTCGATCTCGTCTGGCGGGTTGCTCGTGAGCGAGGGTATGGGCACCTGTTCGTTGGCACCCCGAAGCACACCTTGGACGATGACCACATTCCGCTGCAGCAGGCCGGGTTTCGGGCGATCGACATCATCGATTTCGACTATCCGTTCTGGCATACCACCGAGGACACGATCGACAAACTGAGCGCGGCGAGCCTTCAAGCGGTGGGGGACGTCATGATGGCCGTGATTCGGCAGACCGGAGGGTCGTAGGCAACAAAGAGGTCCGGAAGGAAGCTTCTGGAACCACCTTCGGCGTGGTCCTGACCGTACGATACTAGGGTATGGGGCTGCGTGAACGCCGTGCGGTATATCTCCTTCTCGGGCTCGCAGTGCTTGGGCATGCGGTCCGCGCCTTTGGCTTTGGAAGTGCCAGGCCATCCCTCGAGAACAATCCAATCTCCTTCTCTGGCGTTTCTCCAGACGCGCAGAGGGTTGCATCAGTCCAAGCCGGGCGCCCGCTAGGGCCCGGTGAGCGCCTCAACCCTGATCTCGTTTCTGCAAAAGCACTTACCAGGTTGCCCGGCGTCGGCCCGACCCTTGCTGAGAGAATCATATCCGACCGCGACCAGCGTGGCCCGTTCCGCGACCTGGATGGCCTGATGCGGGTATCGGGGATCGGACCGGCTACAGCTCGCAAGCTCAAGCCCTACTTGCGGTTCTCCGGTTTCTCGGTACCCCGGGGGCCGCTGGATCTCAACCGGGCGACGCCGGAAGAGTTGCAAATGCTTCCGGGTATAGGACCGTCCCGGGCTCAAGCGATCGTGGCATATCGCAAACGGCACGGTCCCTTCCCGACGCTTGGAGCCCTCTCAAGGGTTCCGGGGCTGGGCCGAAAATCGATAGAGAGACTCGACGGCTTGGCAATTGTGCAATAACGCCAATCGACGGCGGGCTGGGGCAGAGAGGCCAAGGCGCCCTCGATACTGAGACTTGAACTGTGAGGCATCGCGAAACCAGATGAATGCTGTTGCTGTAGCCAACGCCAATGCGCTCGGGGAAATGCTCATTCAGGACGGCCTCCTAACCCAGGCACAGTTGACCGCCGCCCTGAACGAACAGAAGAGCACCCGTCAGCGACTTGGATATATCGCGGTCAAGCTAGGATTTGTCTCGGAAGTCGCGATGACCAAGGTGTTGGCACGCCAGTTCCGGATCCCAGCGGTCGATCTCTCCCAGTTCGAATTCGACCCCAAGATGCTCCAGTTGATTCCTGGCGAGATCGTCCGGAAGCACATTCTGCTCCCGCTCAAGCGTGACGGACGGACCCTGACGGTCGCAATGGCCGATCCCACCGACAGCGGTCTGCTGCAGGACCTGAAGTTCATCACCCGATTCGACCTGTTCCCGGTACTCGCCGGGGAGCTCTCCCTTCGGAACCTGATCGAGAAGCATTTCGAGACCTCGGAAGGACAACTCCAAGATCTGTTGCGTGATATGGAGGGACTCGTCGACGAGGTCGAGGTCTTGGCGGAGGAAGAAGAAGAAACGGCCACTCAGGAACAGATCGATGATGCCCCTGACGTCAAGCTCATTAACGGGATCTTGATGGATGCCGTCAAGCGAGGGGCAAGTGACAACCATGTTGAGTCATTCGAACATGAGATGCGGGTGCGCTATCGCATTGACGGGGCCTTGGTCGAGGTCATGCGACCACCACCGAGAATGCGGGCCGCGCTGATTTCCCGGATCAAGATTCTGTCCTCACTCAACATCGCGGAACGGCGGGTTCCGCAGGATGGCCGTCTGAAGATGAAAATGGGAAGCCGGGTGATCGACTTCCGCGTGAGTACGCTGCCGGTCCTCTTCGGTGAAAAGATTGTGCTGCGAATCCTCGACAAGGGAAACCTCACGCTCGACCTCACCACGTTCGGTTTTGCTAAGCGGGCGGAGAAGGATCTCATGCGGGCGATTCTCAACCCGTATGGCATGGTGCTCGTCACAGGACCGACAGGTTCCGGAAAGACCACGACGCTCTATTCGGCACTGCAGCGGATCAATACGATCGATACCAATATCATGACCGCGGAAGATCCGGTGGAGTACAACCTCCCCGGGATTAACCAGGTCGCAGTACGGAACGAGATTGGACTCACCTTCGCGACCGCGTTGAAGGCGTTTCTCCGGCAAGACCCCAACATCATCATGATCGGTGAGATTCGAGATCTGGAGACGGGGAGCATCGCGATCAAAGCCGCGCTGACCGGCCATCTGGTGCTCTCCACGCTTCACACCAACGATGCCCCCAGCACGATTACCCGAATGATCGATATGGGCGTCGAGCCCTTCAATGTGGCAAGCGCAGTCAACCTGGTTGTGGCTCAGCGGCTGGTCCGGCGGATCTGTAAATCGTGTAAGGAACCAGTCACGTATGACGAGTCCGAGTTCGAATCGCTCGGTATCGGACCGGAGGAAGCCGGCAACTTCTCCCTCCACCGTGGGGCCGGGTGCGATGCCTGCACGGGGACAGGGTACAAAGGACGGGCGGGGTTGTATGAAGTGATGGCCCTTTCTCCGGAACTGCGGCGCATGATTCTCCGCGGGGCCTCCGTCGCCGAGCTCAGAGACCAGGCGGTCTCCGAGGGGATGCTGACCCTGCGGATGGATGGCATTGATAAGATGGCAACCGGTGTAACCACCCTCGAAGAGGTCCTTAAGGAGACTGCCGAATGACCCTCAACCTACGTGCCCTTCTCGAGGAGATGCTCGAACGGGGTGGATCCGACCTCCATATCACCGCAGGCGAACGCCCGAAGATCCGGATCGATGGCGAAATCGCCGATTCGCAAGTGGATACGGTGTTGACCCCGAAGGACACGCTACAGTTGGCCTACAGCGTGTTGACCGAGAACCAGAAGAAGCGATTCGAGCTGGAAGACGAATTGGATTTTTCGTTCGGTATTCAGAATCTGGCCCGGTTCCGCGGCAACTGCTTCAAGCAACGGGGATGTGTCGCCATGGTCCTTCGGATGATTCCGTTCAATGTCCGCACGTTCCAGGACCTTGGGCTGCCTCCGGTGGTTGCCAAGTTGGCCGAGCGACCGCGTGGCCTCATCCTCGTCACCGGGCCAACGGGGTCCGGGAAATCGACCACCCTTGCTGCCATGTTGGACAAGATCAATCGGGAGCGTCGGGGCCACATCATCACGGTTGAGGATCCGATCGAATTCATCCATAAGCATCAGAACTGTATCGTCAATCAACGGGAGATCGGGACCGACACAAAGTCCTTCTCAACGGCCCTCAAGTTTGCCTTGCGTGAAGATCCCGACATCATCCTGGTTGGCGAGATGCGGGATCTCGAGACCATTGCCTCGGCGCTCACTATCGCGGAAACCGGTCACTTGGTGCTCGCCACCTTGCATACGAATTCCGCCGCCGAGTCGATCAATCGCATTATCGACGTCTTTCCGGCCAACCAGCAATCACAGGTGAGGGCCCAGTTGGCGTTTGTGCTCGAGGGGGTCTTGACCCAAACACTGTTACAGCGCTCTCGCGGACACGGCCGGGTCATGGCGGCGGAGATCATGGTCGCCACGGCAGCCATCCGAGCGCTGATCCGCGATGACAAGGTCCACCAGATCTACTCCTCCATTCAGTCAGGCAAGAAACACGGCATGCAGACGATGAACGATGCCTTGTATCAGGCCTATGTCAGTAGGGAAGTGTCCAAGGATGAGTGTCTCCGTGTCGCATCTGACCCTGGGGAATTCCTCCGCTCCATCGGGGAGAAGCCGATGGAGGAACAAGCCATTCTCAGTATCGACCGGGCGCCCCCGGTCGGTGCCCGCCGCTAGCCGGAGGACAAGGATCTCATGCCAATGTTCGACTATACCGCCAAGAACGCATCGACTGGCCAGATCTTGAAGGGACAGCTCGACGTTGCCTCTCGGGACGACGTGATCGCTCATCTGCGGCGAAGCCGCATGATTCTGGTGAGTGTGCGTGAGGCTCCCAAGGAAATCAGATTCAAGCTTCCCGGGTCTGGCGGGATCAAAACGCGTGACGTGGTCATTTTCACCCGCCAGTTTGCGACCATGATCAACGCGGGACTCCCGCTCGTTCAATCGCTGAACATCTTGGCACAGCAGACAGAAAACGACGCCTTGAAGGATGTCACCAAACAGGTCGTGTACGATGTGGAGGCGGGGAACACGTTGGCCGATGCGTTTGGGAAACAGCCGAAGGCGTTCACCGATCTCTATGTGAATATGGTTGCCGCAGGTGAGGCCGGCGGTATCCTCGATACCATCTTGCTCCGGCTCGCCACCTTCCTCGAAAAGAGCGATGCCTTGATCCGGAAGGTTAAGAGTGCGATGGTTTACCCCGCCGTGATCTTTTCCGTGGCCGCCATCGCGGTGGCCGTTCTCTTGATCTTCGTGATTCCCACCTTCCAAAACATGTTCGCCTCGGTGAACCTGGAACTCCCGCTCCCGACTCGGATCGTTATCGGAGCATCCCACCTCTTGATTGGTTGGTGGTGGGCCATGCTGTTGGTCATCGGTGGAATTGGATTCATGACCCGACAGTACTACCAAACCCTCGGGGGTCGAAAGAATATCGACAAGGCACTGCTCAACGCGCCAGTCCTCGGTGACTTACTCCGGAAGTCCGCGGTGTCGCGGTTTACCCGAACCTTGGGAACCCTCATCTCCTCAGGTGTGTCGATCCTCGATGGCCTTGAAATCACGGCCAAGACGGCCGGCAACCGGGTGATTCATGATGCGGTGATGCAATCCCGCCAATCGATTGCAGGCGGTGAAACCATCGCGGCTCCGTTGGCCCACTCCGGTGTCTTTCCACCGATGGTCATTTCGATGATCGCGGTGGGTGAGCAGACCGGTGGGCTCGATGAGATGCTGACTAAGATCGCCGACTTCTACGATGAAGAGGTCGATGTGGCTGTGGGCGCCCTGTTGTCGCTCATGGAGCCGGTCATGATCGTGGTGCTCGGTGTCATCGTCGGTGGAATGGTGGTCGCGATGTACTTGCCTATCTTCGATATGGTGAACGCCGTCCAATAGCGCGTGGGGGTACACCGATAACAGGCCCGGCGCTCCAGAGCGTCGGGCCTGCTATCTTTTGGGGGCTTCATGCTCGGCGCTCACGGTCGCGTCTCTGGCATGGGTGTTGCCTCGCTCGTGTGTATTCCAATCGACGGATGTGTGTGGTACAGCCTGGCCACCCGACAAGGTGGCGCCCTCTGACGCTGAGGTACCCTCGCATGGTATTACTCCTGGTGGCCTTCACCCTCTCCGGGGCGGCCGGTCTCTTTTATGAGTCCGTGTGGAGTCGGTATCTCAGTCTTTTCGTAGGGCACAGCGCCTACGCGCAAATCATTACCATGGTCCTCTTTCTGGGAGGCATGGCCTTGGGAGCGATGGTGGTGAGTCGCCGGAGTCACCGGATCCGAGACCCCTTGCTTGGCTATGCTGTGGTGGAACTGATCGTCGGGCTCATCGGGCTAGCGTTCCACGATGGGATCTATCTTCCGCTGACCTCGTGGGCCTACGGTAGCGCTTTCCCGGCTCTCGCTGGCCACGGCGGCCTGACCGTGGTGAAGTGGGTCCTTGCCGGGGCCCTGATCCTACCGCAATCGGTGCTGCTCGGCGCGACGTTCCCCCTGATGACGGCCGGGGTGTTGCGACGGTTTCCCAGTCAGCCCGGCCGGATTCTTGGTTCTTTCTACTTTGCCAACAGCTTCGGCGCGGCGGTCGGTGTCCTCGTTGCGGGCTTCGTGCTGTATCCTTGGGTCGGTCTGCCGGGAACCATTACTGCTGCGGCCATCCTGAATCTCCTCGTGGCACTGGTGGCGATGGTGGTGGGGCGGGCCCATCCGGTTTCCCCTCCGGAGAAGGCTATGCCTGCCGGTGATGTTGCAGCGGTGTCGCTAGGTGGCCCCTCTCCCGTGACTCTCCTGTTGGCGGTGAGTGCCGGAACAGCCCTCGCGTCTTTCATCTATGAGATTGCATGGATTCGCATGCTGAGCTTGGTCATCGGCAGTGCAACGCATTCGTTTGAGATCATGCTGTCGGCCTTCATCCTCGGGCTCGCTGGAGGAGCGTTCTGGGTACGGCGGCAGGCCGATCGCCTGACCAATCCGCTGCGAACGCTTGCGATGGTGCAGCTGTGGATGGGTGGATTTGCACTGGTGAGTCTGGTGCTGTATGCGCAGGCCTTCGGATGGATCGCGACGATCCTAGGCGCGCTGGCCACGAATGAGGGAGGATATGCCCTCTTCTCGCTCGCGAAGTATGCGATCGTTCTCGGAATCATGCTGCCAGCCACGTTCTGCGCTGGTATGACCCTCCCGATCATCACCCGGGTGCTCTTCACCGGACAAGTTGGTGAACGTGCCATCGGGACAGTGTATGGAGTGAATACCTTCGGGTCGATCGTCGGGGTTGGAATTGCCGGGCTCTTCCTGCTTCCACTGCTCGGCCTCAAAGGCGTCCTGATCGTCGGTGGGACCCTCGATATGCTGCTCGGCGTCGCCATTCTCGCCTACCTCACCACCCACCGAGACGTGGCTGGCGGGCGACGTCTTCTCATCGGGTCGGTGGTAACTGTCGGGCTCGCCCTGGCCGTTGGGATCGGGGTTCACCTCGACCAGCGGCTCCTGGCGAGTACCGTCTTTCGTGTCGGCCGTACCGATTTGGTACAGAATAGCGAAATCCTCTTCTCTCGTGATGGACGAACGGCGACGGTGCACGGGTACAGCAATCCGGGAACACGAATGACCACGATTTCCACCAACGGGAAACCCGATGGTTCCCTGTCCTTTCAATGGAAGGCGGGATGCGTCGCAGATTCTGCCCGGGCACCGCTGGGTGGGGATGACGGAACCCAGGTGCTTGCGGGGTTAGTGGCGATCGCCCAACGATCGTCCGCAACGTCGGCAGCCGTCATTGGGCATGGGACGGGGATGAGTTCGCACTTCCTCCTCGCCAGTCCGGTGCTCGGCCAGTTGACCACCATCGAGATCGAGCCGGAAATGGTCGAGGGGTCGAAGATTTTCTACCCCAACAACCGCAGGGTGTTCGACGATCCCCGCTCCCTGCATGTATTCGATGATGCGAAGTCGTACTTTGCCGCTACCAACCAACGATTCGACCTGATCATGTCGGAGCCCTCAAACCCGTGGGTGAGTGGTGTGAGCGGATTGTTTACTCACGAGTTCTACGCTCGGGTTCGCAACTATCTCGCGCCAGGGGGAGTCTTCGCCCAATGGCTGCAAGGGTACGAACTGTCCGATGAACTCGCCCTGAGCGTCCTCGCTGCCTTGCATGACAATTTCCCCGATTATCGGATCTATGCGTTGTCCGGTAGTGATGTTCTCGTCGTCGCGTCAGTCGACGGGCCTCTCCCGGTGGCGGATTGGTCGATCTTCAACTGGCCCTCGGTCCGGCGAGATCTCTGCGCCTTTCTCCCGATCTCACCTCTGGAGATGGGTTCGACCGTGCTAGCCGACCGTGCTGGCCTTGCCCCCCTCTTCGAGGCGGGTGTCGAGGTGAACTCGGACTTCTATCCGATTCTTGACCTGGGTGCCGAGAAGGCAAGGTTCACCAAGCAGCTTGCATCTGGGATTCTTGGGCTCAACGAGGGCGTGGTTTCCTTGGGGCTCGGACGCGCCACACCGATCGCTCCCGGTACCGACACGACCACTGCGTTGTTTGAACTCGTCGGGCCCCGAGGCTTGGCCCAAGGGACTTGGCTCCGGCGGTATGCCTGGGAACGCGCTGAAGAAACTGCTCCCCATTCCGCAGAGAATGAAGAGGCGCTTTATCGCCACCATATCTTCCGAAACGAGTTGATCCGGGGCGGGGCCCCGACCAGTTGGCGTTTTTGGCTCACGTCGTTTTCGGAGATTGCGGCAGATTTGCACGCCGGCACCCGAGGGTGGGTCGATACGGCATTCTTTGCACAGGTCGATAGCTACCTCGCCAAACTTCAGGCACCAGCACCGGTGCTTGCAGGGGTCGCCTTCCGAAAGGCACTCGCCCGAAACGATCTCCAGGCAGCCGCTCGGCCTGCTGCCATCCTCTTGGCCGAGGCGAGGGATGCGCGGAATTGGCTTCCCGCCGACCAATTGATGGATGGCGGTATCATGAGCTTCTTGGCCGTCGGCGATCTTCCGTCCGCTTTGGCGGCGTGGGATCTGCTCGGAGTGCAGAGTGGACGTCAGCCACGTGACGCACGCATGATGCTACTTGCCTCCCATATCGTCCAAGCCCGAGCCGCCGTGCAATAACTTGCGTCATACTGTAGAAACCGATTGGTGATCGCATGGCGTATGGTGAATGGATGGGAATGGGTTGTCGGTGCAATATTCCGTGAGGTTTTTTCGCCATGCATGCCGAAGAACGATTCAAGGCAAGATTACTCTGGGGACTGCAGGTCATCCTGGGAGGCACGCTCCTGTTCATGGGTATCCTCCCGAAGCTCACCCGAGCTCCCGAGATGGTGGCCAACTTCCAGCGATGGGGGTACCCCGATGGCGCTCGGTATCTCATCGCCGCCGCCGAGATCGTCGGGACAACGCTCTTCTTGATTCCCCGCACCGTCTCCCTCGGGGGCATGGTCCTCACCTTTATCATGCTCGGTGCACTCGGTACCCACCTCCGGTTCCAGGAGTATGGGATGGCTCCACTCCCAATCGTCCTGGCCAGTGTCGCCATCTATGTCGCCCTTCAGCGGCGCGCAATGACCCCGAGACGGGTCATGGCGTGATCCGAAGGAATTTGTAACACGATATTATACAAAAGCTTACAAGATCAGGCCTTGCGGATTATTTCAAGATGAAACATCTTGGAGGTAGATCTCGTTACATCTTGTAACGAACGCAATTCTAATCTGGGCTCTTTATCTGGAGTATCCGATGCGAAACTACTGGACCCGAATCGCCTTAGGCGCAGCGGGGATTTTCGTTGCCGGGATGTTCGTCGTCACGCTCGTCGGACAGGGTGTGAACAACGTTCGGGAACACCTCTCTACCGGTGGCGTCATTTCGCTCCCATTCACGGTGGGCAGCTTTCGATTGAATGGGGATCGGATTGGAGCATTCCAGGGGATTCGGGTGGATCGCCATGCGCGGTCGGCCGCTGACCGAATCCAAGTAACCGTTCAGCTCGATGGCGGCGAACATCTGAGTGAACTGAAGGGTTGCAACCTGCTTGTGGACAACGGCAATTTTGGCCCAGGTTCCGGCTTTTCGTGCGTGAATGAGGCGGACCTTGCCGAGATGGCGCTCCGGCAGGTCGGAGAGGTCCGGTTTACTCCGAGCGGCCTCACGAGTCCGGTCTACACTCAAGGTCATCAAGGCCGGAGTGCAAGGCGAGACGGACGACGGAGCGTCTCGGCGAATGCCGACTTTGGCGATGACGATTTGCAGTTCAGCGCCGTGACTTCGGAGGGTGCTACCGTTCGGCTGCAGGCTGATGGAGACGGTGCCCGCCTTACCGTTCGGGCTGCCTCCGGTCGACAGTTGGTTAACCTGCACGCGAGCGACAACAATGGGGTTATTCGGGTGCGGAATAGCGCGGGGAAAGAGGTGGTCAAAATCTCCACGGATGTGAGTGGACAGTAGTCATCAGTGGTCCTTGATGATCGGGTCGAGCCAGTATAGCTTCGTTTCTGTAGGACACGCGCTGGTCGTTCGGGCATCGACATGCCGAACGTGAAGAGGGAACCCGGTGGAAATCCGGGGTGGCCCCGCCGCTGTAAGGGATGACGACGAGAGCACGATCTCACTGCAACGCTTGTTGGGTTGTGGGAAGAGGCTCTCCGACGAATGACTCCCAAGCCAGAAGACCTGCCAGACGCGCGTAAGCCCGAGCATCCCCCGTGGGAAGGGAGACGGGACTCTCGTCTGGCTCGTTGGTGGAGGTCGCACCGCGGTCGCCGCGATGGTCGGGTTCTTGGCAAATAGCCAGGGGCCCGTTTGTTGTATGCGACCACGTCGGACGTTCCTTGTCTCTCCGGGGGGGCCATAAACCCCTGTTCCGGAGATTATCATCATGCATATCGTTCGCGTTTTCCTGAATGTGGTCATCGCCAGCACCACTGTCTTTGCCCCTGTTGTGTTGAGTCAGCAGCTTCCCGACACGACTCGCCTGCCCAAAGTAGAAGTCACCGCGACGCGGCTTCCTGCCTCGTCCAGTTTCCTAACGGCGTCGGTCACGACCCTCCAAGGAGAGGATCTCCGGAGCCGTGGCATTCGGTTTGTCCAAGATGCCCTACGCGACGTACCGGGCATAGCGGTGGTTCGGACCGGTTCCTATGGGGGGGTCACGTCGTTGTTCCTTCGGGGTGGGGAGAGCGATTACGTCAAAGTGCTCATCGATGGTGTACCGGTGAACCTAGCCGGTGGCAGCTTCAATTGGGCGAGTCTCACGACGGATAACCTGGACCGAATTGAGATCGTCCGAGGACCAGCAAGTGTGTTGTACGGAGCCGATGCGATGACCGGTGTCATTCAGCTGTTTACGCGTCGGGGAGCACAGCAATTGACCGCGAATGTGGATAGTGAAGCGGGGACCTTCGGCAGTACCCGAGTCCGTGGCAGCGTCGCCGGTGGCACCCGGGGTGGGGTAGGCTACAGTGCCGCCCTCGGTCGGGTCGCTACGGATGGGATTTATCCGTTCAACAATCGATTCCGAAACACGACCGCGACCGCATCTTTTCGGACCAACCCATTTGCCGCCACACGTCTTGTGGCGACCGCACGATACGCCGACGCGGTACATCACTTCCCAACCGACTTTGCCGGTGTCCCCTCCGACAGTAACCAGTTCGGGAGCGAGGAGCGCTTTTCCATCTCGACGGATCTGGCGCGCACCCTCTCCCAGAGCCTCGAGGGCCGACTCTTGGTCTCCGGGAGTCGGGCAACGATCAAGGCCCATGACGATCCGGATTCACCAGGCGATAGCCTCGGGTTCGGGTTCGAATCGCGTCGCCGGCTCCAAAGCTCACGGATCCTGGTCGACGGGAGGGTCAACGCGGGTGTGGGAAGGTCAACACTCACCTTCGGGACGGCGGTAGAGGCTGAATATGAGGAGTTGACCGCACGATCTCGCTCGAATTTCGGTGATGGGGAGTCGAGCGATTCCAGCACTTTTGACGCCGACCGCACGACGGTGGCGGGGTACGCCCAGGCCGTGCTTGCAATCGGGCCGGCGGTGGGCGTGCAGGCAGGCGTGCGGGTGGATGACAACACTGCGTTTGGGACGTTCCTGACCGCTCGGTTGGGACTCACCGGCGCCCTCCTCCCGACGACCCATGTCAGGGCATCCATCGGGTCGGCATTCAAGGCGCCAACCTTCACCGAACTCAGGGCTCGGACTCCCTTCGAAATCGGGAATCCAGATCTGCGGCCAGAACGGTCGGTCAGTATTGAGGCCGGTGTCCGTCACGAGGCTTGGGCGCGACGCCTCGCGCTCGACGTGGCCCTTTTTGCCCAACGTTTCAGGGACGTGATTCAGTATCGCTTCACCAGTGCGAACGAACCGACTTATTTCAATCTCGCCCGGGCCCGGTCGCTTGGGTTCGAGGTGGCCGGCCAACTGCATCCGACCTCTTGGGCGAACATTGAGTTGTCGTACACCCGAACCGCAACGAAGGTCACCGATGCCGGAGCGTCGATGTCCGTCGGCTTTGTAGACGGGCGTACTCTCCTCCGCCGTCCGAGCCACACCGGGCGCATGGGCTTGTCATTGACGGGGGCACGGGTCTCGGGGCAGGCGAATGTGAGGGTTGTTGGTGCCCGGGATGATGTGGACTTCCGATCATTTCCCGAAGAGCGGGTCAGTCTCCCGCGGTACGCTACCGTGGACCTTGCCGGCACGTGGGCACTGGCACGGCAGGTCATCCTCAAGGCGCGAGTCGAGAATCTGTTCGATGAGCGATATGAATCTGTGGTTGGCTTTCGGGCACCCGGCCGGGCCCTTTTTGCTGGGGTGGATCTCAGGGTCCGGTGATCATGGGCTTGCGACGAAACAACGGCGGGGGCATAGTAGCATGATGCGCTATCGACTCCTCGCCCTCGGTCTTGTAGCGGTTACGCTCACCGGTACCGCCTGTCGGTTCGAACAACGCCTGCCGGCAGCTAGCAGTGGGGAGGTGCCGTTCGTCGCCCTGCGTTTGCCGGATAGTCTGATCCCGAACAGTGAAGTGGGCCGATCGATTCGGCGAGGGCGCGCCATCCTGCTTGCGACCCGTGACAGCCTCCCAGATCATGTTGGGAATCGGTTGCGATGCACGACCTGCCATCTGGATGCAGGCACCCGTGAGAATGCCATGCCCTGGCTTGGCGTGTATGCGCGTTTCCCCCAGTATCGTTCGCGGAACGCAAAGATGACCTCGATTGAGGAGCGCGTGAACGCGTGTTTTCAGCGGAGCTTGTATGGGAAGGCTCTCCCACTCGACGGGTCTGCGATGCACGATATCGTTTCGTACTTCGCGTGGCTCAGCCGCGGGGTTCCCGTCGGGAGTCGGGTTCGAGGACAAGGTTTGATCAGGGGAGAACCGCTCCCGGCCGATTCGGGAAGAGGCCGCCAGGTCTTCATTGCGAACTGCGTTCGGTGTCACGGGGCCGACGGTGAGGGGATCACGGTGGAGGACTCGGTTATGGGGACCCCGCTTTGGGGTGAGGCGTCCTACACCATCGGAGCCGGTATGGCACGGGTCCGTACTGCGGCCGCCTTTATCCGCCACAACATGCCATTCGATCTTCCCGGAACCTTGACTGATCAAGAGGCGTTCGATGTTGCAGCATACATCGATTCTCGGCCCCGCCCGGATTTTCCTGGCAAGGAACGCGACTGGCCGCTGGGCAATCCCCCACCGGATGCTGCCTACGCCACGGACGCCTCCCCCTCCCCCTCCCCCTCTCCCAATCGCTGACTCCGTTCAGCGACGTCGTAATCGAAGCAACTCCCGGCGTTGTTTCTTCGACGGTCGCCCCTGATCGCGCCGGGAATGGGCCTCCGCAATTCGGAGTTCAGCCTGCCGCTGGAGCCGCGTCGTCCTGCTCTCGGGAGTCTCCTCGTACAGCTTCGATGCAGCGGATGCCGGGCCGCGACGCGCGGCAAGTGACTGCACCACCACCTGCCACTCGGTGGCGCCAATCCGAATCCGTATTGCGTCCCCGGCCCCGATCATGCGGGCACGTTTCACACGATTCCCTTCCACCTGAACCCGACCACCATCGATCGCGGCGGCAGCCAGAGAACGAGTCTTGTAGAATCGAGCGGCCCAAAGCCACTTGTCCAGTCGCATCTGAGCGGATGTTTCGGGTGGATCGGCCACGGACGTCTCCCAAGCAGGCTTCGAGTCGGAAAGATCGGTTGAAATGGTAGTCAAGCCAACCATCGGGTCATGCTTGCCTCCCATCAGTGCTATTTTCCTTTGCGGTCGGCGATGAGGCCGGCCCGTGACTGGTCCCCAACGAGGCCCATGACGAAAGCCACAACGGTCGTTTCCTCACCCGCTACCTCGCCGGCACACACGGCGGTCGGGTGGCAATTCCGGTTCCTCCGGCAGTACCTCCAGAACCCCAAACAGGTTGGATCCGTCGCCCCCTCATCCCGGGCATTGGCACTCGCAATGGTGGCGGATCTCCCCGTCGACAAGGCTCGGCTCGCAGTGGAGTACGGCCCCGGGACCGGGGCGCTGACCGGAGTCGTGCTGGCCGCCTTGCCCCCAGAGAGCCGCCTCGTCGTGGTTGAGCCCAACCCGGTGTTCCAGCGACACCTCGCGCAACACTTTCCAGGTGTCGGAGTGATCCCCGACCAAGCATCCAATGTCACACAGTATCTGGGTGCTGATGTTGGGAACGTTGACCTGGTCTTTTCCGGTCTCCCGTGCTCCTTGATGAGTCTCTCACGGTTGGTGGCAACCGTGCGGGCAACGGATCAGATTCTCCGGCCCGGCGGTCACTTCCGCTCGTTCCTCTACCATCACACCTACTGGCTTCCCAAGCTCACCGTCCTTCGCCGCCTGCTTGGCAAGCATTTTCGGCACGTCGACACCCGGCCGGTTTGGGCCAATCTCCCGCCCGCGATCGTCCTGCGGTGTGTGAAGTGACGATGGCGGCGACTGTACCGATAGAGCCCACCGGTCAGCGTATCCAGTTCCTGCAGTTGAACCTTCTCATCCAACTCATCGCTCTTGGTGGAGCGGCGCCCTGGATGGTTCAGGTGATTCGTGCGGATGGCGGTGCTCCACCAGAGTACGTTGTGTACCTGCTGTATGTGCTTGTCCTGGTCCTCGGTGTGTTTCTGCTCGGCCGAGCGGCCGGGGCCGTGGCTCGACGGCTCGGTGGCCCCGGGACGGAGCGAGGCGTGGTGGTCCTCCTCCAGGCCGCGGTCTCCCTGGCCCTTTTTGCCGATGTCGGGACCTTCTTGATCTTTGGGCTGCATCCATACGGCGAAGTGACCTGGGCAGGTATCGGTACAGCCGATATCCAGAACCTGCCGCTTTGGGCCTTTGGGCTGCTACTGGGCATTGTCCTGCTCGCGGTGATTTTTCAGGGCGGCCTCTGGATCGTCGCGGATCGGTTTTCCCGACGTCGATCGTTGCTGCCGCTCCTGGGATGGCGCCCGGTGGTGTATTTCGCGTTGGGAATGAGTTCTTTTCTCCTCCTCGATCGAGCCGACGCCGAGGCCTTGGTGCCGCGTGCGGCGCTGCCGTACTACAGCCTGTGGGCTGGGCAACGGCGTGCTTTCCCCGATCTCCGTCCAGCCCATCCCATGCCGACCGGAGAGGTGGTGCCGCTGCCTCTCCCGCCGACCCACGTCCGCCCCGACCTCGCCGTGATCATGGTTGAGTCGCTCCGCTGGGATATGCTGACCCCCGAGCATATGCCCCGGCTCAGTGCGTTTCTCGTCCAACATGGTTGCACGCTGGCCCACCGGCACTATGCCGGCGGGCACCTAACGCAGTATGGCACCTTCAGCCTGTTGTACGGTCTGGATGCTGATTATTTCATACCCTTTATGCAGGAGCGGCGCCCTTCATATCCTCTGGCTCGGCTGCGCGCCTCGGGGTACCAACTGGAAGGATTTGATGCGACCGGTGTGTTGAGCTACCTCATGCCCCCGTTGCTTCCGGACCAGTTTGATCACTATCAGACCTTGCTCCAACAAGACACGCTGGTGATCGACCATGTGGTCGAGATGGTCCAGCAGGAGGGCCCGCAGTTCGCATTTGGTTTCCTCTACTCCACCCATACGCCATACCTCTTCCCACCCGAGTTTGCCACATTCGCCAGTAACGCGGTGGACCCCCGCCTCGATGCCAACACCAGTCTCTTCAACAAGTATCGCAACAGCGTCGGCTATGTTGACTACCTCCTGGCACAGTTGGGAGAAGCCCTGGTTCCTCAATTGGAGCAGGGTACCTTGGGATTGGTCATTGCGGGCGACCATGGCGAGGAGTTCTGGGAACACGGCCTCTTTGGACATGCGGCAACGCAGTTCTATGACGCTCGGGTCCGGGTACCAGTGGTGTTCTGCCTCCCCGGTACACCGATGCCGACTGCGACGGGGCTGAGCCGCCATGCCGACATCTTCCCGACGCTGTTCGATTGGATGGCAGCGACCTGGCCCGAAGGGGTCATGAGCGGCCGTTCGTTGTATGCGGCCGATCAATCCCCAGCCGGTATCGTCCTCGCCGGGGCAGGGTACCCGAACCGTGCGGCGTCCTTGGCCGTCGTGACCGATGACTACACCTTTTGGCTGGAATCAGTCGATCCGACTCTTCGAGAGATTCGCGTGACTCAGATTGTCGACACCCTTGATCGGTCCACCTCCCTTGATGCGACCGCGCAGGCGTCACTCGACCGGGCGATGACATTGCTGCGGACCTCCCGCCACTCTTTTCTTCGGGTGAACTGAGCTATGGAGTCCCGACGCGTTGATACCGGCACCCATCCTATTCAGGCTGTTCCACGATTCCTGAATCCACGCCTCCTCCTACATCGCATCCTCATTGGTCGTATCGTCGTCGCCGTTGCTGCCCTCATATGGGCGGGGTGGATGTTCAGCTCCCAGCCGGGCGTGGCCTTCCTCCTGGCGCTGGTGGTGCTCCTCGCCGGAACGATGTCGGCGTATGCCGGGCACGCCGTCTGGGTCCGGAAAGTTGAGCCGGGTACGGTCTTCTTTGGGGTGCAAGCAGCAGTCGACCTGATCCTTGTCCTTGCCCTGGTCCACTACGGCCAAGGGGCCTCAACCGCTCTTGCGTCTCTCTTTGTGGTCCTCATCGCCGGATATGCTCTCCTTATGCCGGGGACGGGTGGCGGCGTCGTGACCTTGGTGGCATTGCTGCTCTACCTCCTGGATCGGACCTTGGTCGAGACGGGGGTCGAAATCCCGATTCTACTGGGGCAGCTCGCGGTTTTTGCCTTTGTCTTCCTCATGGTTAGCGTGCTCAGCCGCCGGCTGCAAGTCGCCGCGACCGAGCAGTCGAAATTGAAGCATGAGTTGCAGCGGATCCGACTGGAGGCCGACGAGATACTGCGGAGTATTCGGACTGGTGTCATGACGGTCGATGGGCACGGTCGATTGGCGTTTATGAACCCGACCGCAGAGCGGTTGCTCGAACTCAACGGTGAGCGCCTCCTGGGGCGACCAGTCCTCGACTCGCTCAAGGCCCGGGCGCCCGATCTCCATGCAGCGATGGTGGCAGGGTTGGATGAACAAGATCGGGTAACGCGGGGCGAAGGATTGGTGCATCGCGCCGACGGGACCTCATTTCCCATCGGTCTAAGCACGACAACCTTCGAACGGCAGCTCGAGTCGTTGCCGGCCGTCACCGCGATCTTTACGGATATTTCGGATTCGATACACATCCAAGAACTCCGCTCCCGGGCGGAACGACTTGAAGCGGTGGCCGCACTGAGTGCGTCCCTGGCCCATGAGATTCGGAACCCCTTGGCTTCGATCCGGAGTTCCGTTGAACAGCTCGCCCGCTCGGTGCAAGCCGATGACGACGACCGCACCCTGGGTCAGTTGATCGTTCGGGAAAGTGATCGTCTGAGTCGTCTCCTGAGCGAGTTCCTCGATTTCTCCCGGGTGAGTGTGCACGACTTCTCCCGGGTCAATCTCTACGCCGTGGCGGTCCAAGCGGTCACCTTGGTCCGCGAACATCCCGATTGCGGGGCAGGGGTGGTGGTCCGGGTGGCGGGAGATCAGGTGCATCTTGATGCCGACGAAGATCTCCTCCACCGGATTGTCACCAATTTGGTACTCAACGCGGTGCAGGCATGCGAGGGGAAGGGCGAAGTGCTTGTCACGATCGACCAACCCTCCCCGGCCGCGCTCCCAATCGGGAGCGACATCCACTCCCCCGTCCGGCTCCAGATCCAGGATGACGGTCCGGGGATCGAGCCTGACTTGCGCGAACGGCTCTTTCAGCCCTTCGTCTCAGGCCGAGCCGGGGGAAGCGGCTTGGGCCTCGCGATCGTGCAACGGGCAGTGGAGGCCCATCGCGGATTGGTGTTGCTGGAATCGACACCAGGGCGAGGGACCACTTTTACTATATTCTTTCACGCGACCTGGCGGACAGAGGAGCCTGCATGAGTCAGAAACCATCAGTGCTGGTTGTCGACGACGAGTCCGGGATTCTGGATACCCTCCGGATTCTCCTCCGAAAGGAGGGGTTCGATGTCACCACAGCGCAGGGTGGCAAAGCGGGGCTGGAACAGATTCGGTCGGGCAACCACGACATCGTTCTTACGGATGTCCGCATGCCCCAAGTCACCGGTCTCGATATCCTGGAGGCAGCCAAAGACCAGGACCCGATGACCCCGGTCATCCTCATGACCGCTCAGGCGTCACTCCAAACAGCTGTTGCCGCCGTGAATGCCGGAGCGTTCTACTACATCCAGAAACCGTTCTCGAATGACGAAATGCTCGTCATTCTCCGGCGGGCCTGCGAGTTCCGCCACATTCGAGTTGAGAACAAGCTGCTCAAACAGGACTTCCGACGTCGCGAGGGGGAAACGCTCAGCCGACCGATCGGCAAGTCCAAGAGCTTCAATGAAGTGCTTCGACTCGCCGAACAGGTGGCCCCGACCGGATCCACCGTGCTGATCCAAGGCGAGAGCGGTACCGGCAAGGAGGTCGTGGCGCACTATCTCCATAATCTGTCCCAGCGGATCGATGGCCCCTTTCTTTCGATTAACTGCGGTGCCCTTCCCGAAAATCTCCTCGAGAGCGAGCTTTTCGGGCACGTGAAGGGCTCGTTCACCGGTGCGGTACGCGACAAACAGGGTCTCTTTGCAGCGGCCAGAGGAGGGACATTCTTCCTCGACGAAGTCGGCGAAATGCCCCCGTCGCTCCAGATCAAGCTCCTCCGTGTGTTGCAGGAACGGGAGGTCATTCCGGTCGGAGCCACCGAAACCATTCCGGTCGACGTGCGCATCATCGCGGCCACCAATCGGGACCTGGAGGAGGAGGTCCGGCGCGGAAACTTCCGTTCTGACCTCTTCTACCGTCTGAACGTAATTGCGCTCGAGCTGCCTCCGCTCCGGGATCGACGGGAAGATCTGCTGCTCCTCATCGAAACCTTCTTACAGGAACTCGCGACCGAGCTGGGAGATGAACCCAAGGCCCTGGGCGCCGAAGCGATGGACGCGATGGTCGTGTACGACTGGCCCGGAAATGTCCGGGAGCTCCAAAACGCCCTGGAACATGCCGTCGTGATGACGAAAGGCACCTTGATCGATCCAGGATCGCTGCCGGAACGGATCACTCGGCGTCGGAAGGAACCACTCGTCACCGAGCGAGCCACCCCCAACCCGTCACTCGAGGTGATTGAGCGAGCCTATATCATGTGGGTGCTTCAAGCCGAGGGAGGAAACAAGACCCGGGCAGCAGAGGTGTTGGGTATTGATCCCTCCACGCTCTACCGGAAACTCAGCCGGTATGAAGAACAGGCGGTTCAGTCGACGGTGTGACGGAGGGAACCTCACGTCCCTTTACAGGTCCACTCTCTCGGGGTGGACCTGTTTCGTTTTTTGGCACCGGACGGCATCGACCGGGATCTGGACTTGCAAAACCCGACGATCGGGGGCCGACCCCGGAGAATCATGCCACATCGAATATGTCTGTAACCTGTTGCGATAAAATGGTTTGTCACTTCCCTAAAAAGTTTGGTACGCTGGTTGCTTACATCATATCCCGGGAGCAATCAAACCCAGTTGTTCAGGAAGTACGAGTTACGCTCAAATGCAGGAAACAAACCCAAGGGGAGGAAGTATGTCGAATCGTAAGGGCTTTACGTTGATCGAACTGCTCATCGTGGTCGTGATTATCGGTATTCTTGCCGCGATCGCGATTCCGAAGTTCGCCAACACCAAGGAAAAGGCGATCATCGCCGGGATGAAGTCGGATCTCCGGAACATGGTGACCGCTCAGGAAGCGCACTTCGCGGACTTCAACATCTATGCTGGTGCGATTGGCGCCAAGCAAGCGAAGGGTACCGCGGCGTTCGTACCGACCATTGGTAACACGATTGCCACCGCGATCAGTGGCACCGGTTGGAACGCGACCGTCAGTAATACCGGCTCGACGCAGACCTGTGCGATCTTCGGGAACGGCGCTGCGGTGCTGGCCCCGGCGACTGCCGAGGGTGCGCCTGGTTGCGCCTAAGCAGGAGTGTGGTAAACCGTCTGTAACATCAGGCGCTGAATGGGGCGGCGGTCTCTGGACCCCGCCCCATTTTGCGTCGTTACTCACCCCGTACGTGGATATCGAGATTTGACCTGTGCGCATTCTCATCGTTGATGGCGACCTCGCCCTCCGGCGGCCCTTGGCCCTCCTGCTCGACGAAGCGGGCCATAGTGTCGTGACCGAGAGCGATGGCGAATCGGCCCTTGCTCGAGCCCTGGTGGAATCGTTTGACACCATCCTGTGCGACGTCCAACTCGCCGGCCTCGATGGGCACACGTTTCTGCGGCAGTATCGGGCGAGCGGGGGGAAGGGACTCGTCATCATGATGAGTGCCTTCGGCTCGGAGGAGGACGCCTTCATTGCTATGCGGGAAGGGGCATATGACTACGTTCGGAAGCCGTTCGCAGTGGATGAAGTGCTTCTGACACTTCGGAAAGCTGAAGAACGTGAGCGCACTCGCAGCGCTCCCGCGGTCGGTCACGACCTCCCACCAGCATCCATCGACACGCAGTTTGTCGGCGAGAGTTCCGCCATGCGCCACGTCCTGACCCTGGTCAATCGCGCTGCCGCCGAGCAGGCGCCCGTGCTGATTCGCGGCGAACCCGGGACCGGGAAGGAGTTCATCGCCCGGGCGATCCATCAGCGGAGTGATCGAGGTGGAGGCCCCTTCATCGGAATGACCTGCGACGCGATTCCAGAAGCCCTTTTGGCAACAGAACTCTTTGGGGATGCCCACGGCGACGCGACGACGACGGCCATGCCTGGCGGTGCCATCGCGTCGGCCGCTGACGGATCGCTCTTCCTGAGTCAGGTACACGCCCTTGCCTCGACCCACCAAGGCGAACTCGCGTCGCGCATGAGACAGCACACCGATACCGGCCCCCGCTGGATTGCCGCCTCGGATCAGGACTTGGATCGGGCGGTCCTTTCCGGTGCGTTCGAGCCAGCGTTCCTCGAGCTGTTCGCCTTGGTGATTCCCCTTCCGGCCCTGCGAGAGCGACGGGACGATATTCCGTCCCTCGTGACGCATTTCGTGCATCGCATTGCAACGCGGAGTGGGCGATCGGTCAGCTTGACGCCGCGGGCACTGCAAGCGTTGGTCGCCCACGACTGGCCTGGCAACATCCGGGGACTCCGCCAAGTCCTCGAACGAGCCAGTACCCTAAGCGCTTCCGGCCGACTCGACCATGAGGATCTTCAGCTCGATCTCCAGGGCGGGGAGAAGACGGAACCGATCTTCGTTGGGGACGGGCTCGCGCTCAAACCCCAGGTCGAGGCGCTCGAGCGGCAGGTCATCACCCGAGCCCTGACTGCCACCGGGGGGAATCGACGCGAAGCATCCAAACTCCTTCGGGTCAGCCTCCGAACCCTCTTCTACAAACTTCGCCGCTACGGACTCGAAGTCTAGCGCGCGTTACGTCGGTCCATTCAGGAGCAGTTCGGTCCCGGGAACGCTGGAGTAGACACCATACTGGGTCATGCGGCTGAACTCTGTTGGGGGGGTGACTCTCCTCGAAATCTTGATCGCCCTCGTCGTCCTTGGCGGTGGTGGCCTGGCCACCCTCTCAACCCTCAGCGCCGCCCGGGGAATGCTGCGGCTCGCCACCATCCGGCGTCAGGCGACCGTTCTTCTCATCAATCGTATGGAAACGCTGCAGGCGACGGCAACCCTCTCGGGCTGCGCTGCTCTTACTGGCATGGTGGTGCAGCCGAGTGGGGTGAAGGAGTCCTGGGTCACGGTCGTTCAGCCCGGACGGGTCGAGGCCAGTATCCACGTGCTCATCCCCATGAGCCTAGGCCGGGACTATCGCGATAGCCTTCACGCAGCCATTCGATGCGCATGACCAGAAAATCTGGTTTTACTCTCATCGAAACCATGGTCGCCACGGTCCTGGCTGGAGTGGTCGGGATGATCAGTATGCTGATGTTCAGTCGTGGCCAGCAGGCGGCCCAAGCCACGGTCGAACGGGGCGCGGCGCACCAGCATCTCATGGCGGGACTCCGATTGACGTCCGAGTGGCGGAACCTCGTGCTCGGAGGGAGTGCCAACGATATCATGGTTTCTGGCAGTCAGGCGCGGTACCGAGCCTTCCGGGGGCTCTCCCGCATCTGCGCCCTTGGATCCGGTGCGATTCTGATCTCTTGGGATCCACGGAACCTTCGCCTTCCAGCTGCCGGACGGGACAGTCTTCTGCTCTTCGTCCCTGGCGTGCTCGACGTCACCTCCGATGATCGGTGGGTCCTTCGCGCCATCAACTCGGCACCAAGTGGGGCCGTCTGCCCGGGAGGGGAGGCGGCGCTTCGGCTCGGGGTATCCAATCTTTCCCCGCTGCTGCTCAACGGGCTGGGGAGTGGGTATCCCGTCGCGTGGTTCGAGATCATGGAGTGGCGCGCCTACCGCAGTGCTGGATCGACGTGGTTGGGGGCGCGGTCGATGTCCGGAGGGGAATCGATCCAGCCGATGCTTGGACCACTTCGCTCCCCCGGACTCACGGGCCTTGCCATGACAGCAGGAGCCTTCCCGGCAATACCGGGTGTCGGTGGTGTGTTGGGGTTCAGGCTGGCCGTTCAGTCGAGCCCCTTCTCTGCGATCGCTGGGGGGTATGCCAGCCATCGGACAACGGCGGATAGTGTGAGCCTCATACTGTCACCCCGGAACTCGCGGTGACCCCTCCCCGGTCGGACCGGGGGTTTATTCTCATCTTGGTGATGGTTCTCGTGGTGGTGTTGATGACGACGGGGGTCACAGCCTTCGCCGTTGCCCTTGCGAGCCAGCGAGCTGCCACGCAGTACCGGCTTGGGGAATGGGCCGGGGCGGTGGCCGAACGGCAGGCGCTGTTGGCTGTCGCCCAGTGGGATCCCAGGAGGAACTACCCCGGTATCTTCCCGGTAGATTCAGTGTGGACCATACGGAAGAACCCGCGCCCGGGGACCACCGTCGACATCCGACTCCGGCGAGATGCGCCCAACCTATTTTCGCTGCTGAGCACGAGCTGGCTTCAGGGTGGGGGTCGGACGGCCTCTCGCCAGCTTGTCACCTTTCTTACCCTCCGGGTTCCCCCGGCCCTCGCAAGCACCTGGGATACAGCCTCGCCACCCGCGTTGGATACGCTCCGGCCAGTGGTTCTGGAGGTGCGCCCAGTCTGGTTTACCTCCCGCTAGGTCGTTTGGCGGCGGGGATCGACCCGGCACCGGTGTCGTTTCATATCGGAACCGCAAAGAATTCTGCTCTGGCGAGTTGCACCGTCGCGAAACGATACAGCCCTGGTCCCAGAACGCTAAGTCATGGGTTTTCCTACGAGTTGACTACATAAAAAGCGAACACCCCACCTGGTCCTTTTCTTGCTCAATTCGGCGGTGATCCCAAACCCCCTCTTTAGGGTGGAGGTTCCGTGTTGCAGAACCAAGAAGGGTTCACCCTGGTCGAAGCCATGGTGATTGTCGTCATATTCGGCGTTCTGGTGGCTGTTGCCGTCCCGCGGCTCGGCCGTTCGGCTGTCTCTCGGGATGTGGCCTCGACCCGGAGTGCGGTTATCACGATGTACCAACAGGCACGACTCAACGCGATCCAGCGGGGGGTGCCTGCCTCGATCCAGTTTGACGCCGACAGCGCCTGGGTCACGGTCCTGGTGGGAGGGGTAAGTCAGCAGGTAGGGGAAACGACCGATCTCCATGGACGGTACGGCGTCACCATGAGCGCCCCAGCCGCTATCACGGTCCAACCCACCGGGTTGGTGATGACGCCGGGGCTTGGGTATGTCATTGGTTTCACCCGGCAAGGTGTGGCCGACAGTGTGGTCATCAACGGGTACGGGAGAATCCAATGAAGAATACCCAAGGATTCACCATCGTGGAGGCTCTCGTGGCCATCGTGATCCTGAGTCTGGGGATCTTTGCGCTGGCGAGTTCTTCCGCAATGGTCACGAGGACCGTTGGTGGCGCGAAGTGGAACACGACCGCAACGCAGGTGTCGCTTCAACGCATTGATCAGTTACGTACGATCGCGCGCTCCACCCCCGTGCCCTGTACTTCCGTTCTGTTTGTCAGCGGCGGACCGGTCACGACGATGGGTATCTCCGAGCAGTGGGTGGTAGCGCCAAACGGGTTGTCACGGCCTGTACTCTCGATCACCTCCTATCAACTCTCGGGCCGGCCTCGGGCCGACACCGTCTCAACCCGCATTCTGTGTTACTGAGGATGGTTCCATGACGCTGTACCAACGGGGCTTTACTCTCATCGAGTTGCTCGTCGCGATGGTGATTACCGCTACGATGGGGACTGTCATCGTGAAGATGGTCCAGACGTCCCAACGGGTGTCGCGTGCCCAGATGCAGCAGGTTGACATGCAGTCCAATGTGCGGACCGCTACCCTGGCCTTACCAAACGAGTTGAAAGAGATCGGCTACGACAGCAATACAACCAATCCGGTACCAGCCGCCGCGATTAGTACAGATCTGGTGACGCTCGGTGCCAATACGATCACTTTCGATGCCGCACGAGGGTTCGGTTTGCTTTGCGGGGTTCCGACGCTCACAGAGATGCGCATAGCGAGACCATTCTACGGAATCCGGGATCCTCTTGTCGCGGACCGTTTTCTTCTCTTTGTCGAGAATGACGAAAACACCGGTATTGATGATCTTTGGATCCCCCTGACGGTGACAGCGGTCGATCCGGCTAGCAACTGCGGTGCGGTTCCCGCCATTCGCCTCACCTTTCCGACACCGAGTGCGTACCCTGGCGGGCCGAATCTGGCCCTGAGTCAGCTGAAGGTGAATTCACCCATCCGAGTCTACGAGCGGATGCAATATGGGCTGCTAGCTGCCGGTGGACGCTCCTGGCTTGGTGCCCGCTCGATCAGTCAAGGGGAACTCAACCTGACACCCGTCTTAGGGCCTTTGGCCAACGGGACAGGAGTCGGCTTTCGCTATTTCGATAGTGCGAACAACGAGGTCCTTCCCGGCGGCAACGTGCAGTTGGTGCGACGCATTCAGGTGACGATCAATGGGGAGACCACGGGTCGGACGAATTTGGCGGGAGCGAGCCAGACCCAAGTTGGTGTCTACCAATTGGTGACGGATGTTGCCCTGCGGAATTCATTACGGCCGTGAGACGGCCAGAAGGAGATTGGTGATGACTACTCACCCGATGCCATCCTTGAGAGATGAACGTGGGATTGCGCTGGTGCTGACGCTCTTCGCCCTGGTGGTGATCGGTGCTCTCGTGGCAGGTTCGTTCTTCGTGGGGCGTATTGAGCAGCAGACCGGGACCAACACCGTCTGGAGCTCACAGGCCACTGAGGCCGCCGAGGCTGGTGTCAGCCAAATCGTCGCCAATTGGGATCCGGCGCTGTATAACGCGCTACCGATCTATACCGGCCTGCCTGCCCAAGAGTTTGCAGTGCCGACCGTGGCCCTGAGTGGAACGGTCCAGTTTACCGACACCATCCGACGGTTGAATCAATCGCTTTTCCTGGTTCGGTCGGTTGGTTCCAGAATGACGCCGGGGGGACAGGTCTTAGGAACCAAGATGATTTCCCAATTGATCCGTCTGGCCAAGCCGACGATCTCGGTGAACGCGGCGATCACCATCTCCAGTCCAATCGCGCTCAACGGGAACGCTTTTTCGGTGACAGGGTTCAATGCCAATCCACCGGGCTGGGGAATGTGTTCGCCGACCGACCCCGGGAATACGGATGACCTCGTGGGAATCCGGAGTGCCACAACCACCGGCATGAATGCCGCCGACCTCAACAACGTGTTCGGATACCCCACCAAGGAGGCTCCGAACGACCCCTCGGTTACATCGGCGACCTTCCGGAACTTTCTTGACTTCACCTTCACCACCCTTGCAGCCCAACCGAATGTGAAGGTGCTTCCCGACCCCACGGTGTACAATGGTGTGGGGCCGGTGATCGATGTTTCGACCACCCCGAATTCGTGCGACAAACCAGTCCTGCTCAACTTTGGCGAGCCGGCCCGGAATCCGCCGGTTGCCGGTGCGGTTGCTGAGTGCTACGGATTCTTCCCGATCGTGCACGGTACCGGTGTGCGGACCAAGTTCGCCGCTGGAAGTCGTGGGCAGGGCACTCTGTTGGTCGACGGGAATCTGGAGATCAATGGCGGATTCGAGTGGTCAGGCCTCATCATCGTTCGGGGACAGATGAAGATCGCAGGGAACGGGAACAAGATCACCGGCGCCATCCTCACTGAGGGGGTCGACGTCGTGACGACGGGAGCGATCAGCGGCAACGTCGACATTACCTATTCCAAATGTGCCGTCGAAGCAGCCGTCGGTGGGGCCTCGCTCGGTCAACCGTTGGAACGGGGATGGACTCAGCTCTTCTAACGAGAGGTCTCGAGGAAACCAGCCAACCGCCCGGAAGCACTCCGGGCGGTTGGGCGTTTACAGCGGAGGCCCTTCCTGCCGGATACATGCAGACCGAGAGATTCCTTGCGAAGGTCCGGTCGAATCACCCGGTGCGCAAAGAACTGCACTGACAGAAGTAGGCTTGTTATCTATATTGGTAGAAATGACTTAAGGACAATTGACCTGCCCATGGCATAGGCGTTGCCAACTGACGGTACACCAAAGTGTTCGAGTTCTGATGTTGGGTTGCAGATGGGTTGGCTCGAACACGGCGTATTTTGTTATAGCTAACTAGTTATTGCGTAATAGTTTGCGCGATGTTGCTCTCGTGTTCTAGCAGTTTGACAAACGTTGGTGCGAATGGTTGCACCGCTTCCATTTTCACCACATCTCCTCGGAAAATCGGGTTTTATGACACTGTTTGGTCGCGGACGCACCACGGTGGGCCTCGATATCGGGAGTGGCCTCATCAAACTCGCAGTCGTTTCGCACGGCAGCGGAGAACCGGTGCTCACGAAAGTGGCACTTACCCAAGTCGTCGATGATGCCATCGTCGAGGGTGAGGTCATGGATCCCGGTCTCGTCGCGGATGCCATTCGCGGTCTCCTCGCTTCAGCCGGAATCAAACCGAAGTCTTTGGTGGCCGCCGTCGGTGGCCGCGATGTGATCGTCAAGAAGATTTCGATGGACCGGATGAAGGAATCGGAAGCGCGGGATGTGATCCGCTGGGAAGCGGAACAGCACGTCCCATTCGACATGGACAACGTCGAACTGGACTTCCAGATCCTCGATCCTGAGGGCGATGGCCTCCAGATGGCACTCCTCCTCGTGGCCGCCAAACGGGAGCTGGTCGACAACAAGATGGCTCTCCTGACCGAGGCTGGCATCGAACCGAGTATCATCGATGTCGACTCCTTTGCCCTCCACAACGCCTTTGAATTGAACTACCCCGATGGGATGCAGGGGGTGGTAGCGTTGGTCAACATCGGGCACGAGACGACCCATGTGAACATTCTTGAGCACGGCGTTCCGGTCTTGACGCGCGACCTCCCCATCGGGACCCGTCGGTTCCGTGAAGACCTCCAACGGGAACGGGGGATGACCGCCGAAGACGCCGATCAGATGCTCCAAGCGTTCGATACCAACGATGCGCTGACGCCGTTCCTGAAGTCACGGGGCGAAGAACTCGGGGTTGGGATCGAGCGGGCCGGAGCCTTCTTGCAGTCCTCGAGTCGGTCGTCCAGTGGGCTCAGCCGTGTTTTTCTGTCGGGCGGTGGTGCGCGCATTCCAGGGTTGTCGGCGGTGCTTGCCGAACGCCTCCGGTTGCCGGTACAGATTGCTAACCCTATTGAGCGGTTACGAGTTGCCGACGGCGTTTTCGACACGATGAACGTCGACGAAGTGGCTCCGCTCTTCATGCTGCCAGTGGGTCTCGCATTGCGGACCGCGGCTTAATCCTCGACCCGGATAGACGCTTACGATGATTACCATCAATCTGCGACCCGGTGTCAAGCGCTCCCGCGGCGGTCGGTCGTTCGCCGCCTTTGGAGGGCTGGGTGATCTGGGATCCAAGATCAAGAACCCACTCGCCATCCTCTCGATTGGCGCGTGGGTCGTCGTCCTCGGGTTCCTCGCGTGGACCTGGTTTTCTACTGGGAGCCAACTCAAATCGCTGGAGCCGGAACTGGTTTCCACCCAGGCCGAGCACCAGCGGTATCGCGATTTCTTGATGGAGAAACAGCGCGAGGAGTCGGTCCGCGATTCGATCCTATCCCAAATCCAGACGATTCAGAACGTCGACGGGGAGCGCTACATCTGGCCCCACGTCCTCGACGAAGTCAGCCGGGCCCTCCCGGCCTTTACCTGGCTCACCGACATCAGCACGTCGACCCCACCGGCCCAGACGTTCGATAGTCTTGGTGGTCCGGTCGCCCCGGTGCCGGTCCAGTTCGAGATTAGTGGACGCACGGTGGATATCCAGGGGTTCACCCGCTTTCTCCGCCAACTCGAAGCCTCCCCGTGGATCACCGGCGTCGTGGCGGTCTCCGCAGAGACGGTCGTCGAGGGGGACCGCGCGGTGAACGCCTTTGTGATCCGAGGAACCCATTCGCACGCGGATTCCTCCTTCGTCCGGGTGGTGCCCGTTCGCGAATCGGTGGTGAGGTAACTATGGCCTTTTATGATACCCCGCGCGGCAAAGCCGCCATCAGTATTCTGGGCGCTGCCTTGGTTGGGTTCGTCGCCTATACCGGTGAGGGGATTCAACTGCTTGGTATCCCGGGTATCGAATCGCGGTCGACCCGGGTGGAGGCGGTGCGCGATACCATCTCAGTCCTCCAGGCACAAACCGACAGTGCCAAACAGGAACTTGCCACCGGATCTATAGACGATATCAAGCAACGCGTCGAAGAGTATCAGGGAACCCTGACGGTCTTGCGGGAGTTTGTGCCCGATGGGAATGAGGTGCCGAATCTGTTGGACGACATCGCCACTCGCGCCAAGGTGCGCGGGGTGACCCTGTCCCAGTTCGTGCCCCAACCGGTCCAGTCCGGACCCTACCCCTTCGATACCTTCTCGTACAACGTGTCGGTTATCGGCCGCTATGACGAGATCGGCGCCTTCCTGGCCGACGTCGCCAGCCTGCGCCGAATCGTTGTCCCCAATAATGTGTTGCTCAAGGCAGCGGAGGCGAACGAAGCCCGTGCCCTGGGGGATTCCAGTACTGCGATGCTGGAGGCAACCTTTCAAGTGAAAACCTACGTCAAGGGTCTTCTGGGAGGGAACGAGAGTGGATCGTAATCTCTGGATTCTCGTCCTGGCGGCGACCACCTTCTCCTGCGGAGGAGCGGGTGGAGACGCTGCACCAGCGGCAGCCCCGGCGACAGCAGTGTCTTCGGTGACACCGCCCTCCTCTGGCGATGGGGCCGACGAAACGGTTGTCCCGCCGAGTCAAGGATTGTCACGTGAGGTGTTTTCCTACACCGGTGGGAACCGTGATCCCTTTGTCTCACTTCTCACGATGGCGAACGCGGGACCGGAACTGCCCGATCTCTCGCTCGTCGCGGTGTATCTCGATCAACAATCCTCAGGGAACTCAATAGCTGTCTTGCGGGAACGCCTGAACGGGCGGCGGTACAATGTCCGGAAAGGCGATCAACTTGGCCGACTTCGTGTCCTCTCGATCGGTCGGAAAGATGTGACCTTTATCATCGATGACTTTGGTACGGAGCGGCAGGAGACCCTGTCCCTTCGCAAGCTGGAGGAAGAGACCCCATGAAACCTGTCTCCCTGCTCGTCGTGGCAGGCCTGGTCGCTTTTGCGCCCCCACCTTCCGCCGCCCCATTCGGCGGTGAGGTTCGGGCGGTAAGTCTCCTCGCCTCACCCGGCCAAGCGGAACTTGTGGTGTCGGTCAACGGCGATGTGACCGTAACCGACCTGACCCTGCGCGATCCCGAGCGCCTCGTCATCGATATCCACGGTGCCACACTCGGTGCCCTCGACCTCCCGATGTACGATGGGGTGAATCGAGCCGGTGTCCGGAACGTCAGGGTTCGACAATTCGCTCCGACGACGGTCCGAGTCGTCCTGGACCTCGATCGGCAGGTCGACTACCAGGTGGAATCCGCCGATGGTACCGTACGGGTAACCTTTGGAGCTGACCGGACGTTCCTCGCCTGGTCGACCACCAGCCCGGCGCGCGCTGCCGATCTCCCGGTGGAGACCGCGCCCGAAGTCGAGACGCTGCCTGTGGTGGCAGCTGTAATGCGTCAAGGGCAAGAGCCCCGGATCACCGTCTCCTGGGATGGCGCGAGCGTCGCTGACGTCGTCTCCGGCTTTGCCGCCTTGAGCGGACGCACCATCATCCTCGGGAAAGAGGTGGGCAATACCAAGGTCACCGCCGAAATCAGCGACAAACCGTGGACCCAAGCCTTCCAGGCAATTCTCGCGGCCAACGGTCTCTCGGCCCAGGAGATGCCCGGCGGGATCATTCGGGTTGATAGCCCGAAGGCCTTGGCAGAGATCGATTCGCTGCAGCCGATGGAAACGACCATCCTGCGCATCAACTATGCTCGGGCCGCCGAGATTGCCGCGTCGATCAGCGGCATCCTCACCCCGGAAAAGGGGAAGGCAATCGCGGATACCGCCTCCAACTCAGTCATCCTGACCGACAAGCGAAATCGCATTGACGAGATCAGCGACTTCGTGCGGAGCCTCGATATCCGGACGCCGCAGGTGTCGATTCAAGCGAAGATCATCTTTGTCGACCGAAGCGACATCAGTCAGCTCGGGCTGCAGTATGATATCGGGAACGAGAGTCAGTTCTTCAACAAGCTCGTCTCTCGCGCCGATCCCAATGGGGAGCCCGGCACGACCTTCGACGAAAATGTCACCATCGTTGACCTGGGCGGGAACACCGTCTCCGCGATCGGCAACGCCGACGCAACGATCGCCGGGTCGGCGCTGGATCTGGTCTTCTCGACCGCGATCGGCGGGTTCACGCTGACGAGTTTCTTGAGTGCGCTCGAGAAGGTCGAACTCTCCGATGTGCAGGCCGAACCGGTGATCACCGCCCTCGATAACCGACGGGCCAAGATCCTGGTCGGTGAGGAGATCCCAGTCCGAATCGTGGACCTGAGTTCTCCGGTGACCGGTGGCGGCGGGGCCCCGCGTTCGACGGTTCAATTCAAGGAGACTGGTATCAAGCTCGAGGTGACCCCACACGTCACCAACAATCGGGAAATCTTGATGACACTCGATACCGAGCGGTCTGCCATTCAACCACTGGCCGCCGCAGATCTCGGGTTCGTCATCACCAAGCAGTCGTCCCAGAACCAGCTGCTCGTCAAGGACGGCGAGACCGCCGTGATCGGCGGACTGACCGTGACGACAGTTACCCGAACCCGTACTGGAATTCCGCTCCTGTCCAGCTTGCCGCTGATTGGCAACCTGTTCAGCTTCACGAACGACACGGAGAATCGGAAGGATCTGATCATTCTCGTCACCCCACGCATCATCGACGACGGGGTGACGAACTAACCCCTGCATCCTCCCTAGAAACACCATGAGCCCAGCTTCGGCTGGGCTTGTGTATTTTAGAGGGTCAGGCTCCTCCACCCTCTGACCCGAGGACTCCGTGTCACTTCGGTTTACTACTGCTGGCGAATCCCATGGCAAAGGTCTGGTGACGATCGTCGAAGGGCTCCCCGCCGGGCTGCCAATCACCGCCGATGCTATCGCGCTCGACCTCGGCCGTCGGATGCAGGGGTACGGGCGCGGTGCCCGGATGAAAATTGAGCAGGATCGGGCCGAGATCCTGTCGGGCGTCCGGGCAGGCGAGACCCTTGGGTCTCCCGTCGCGCTCCTTATCCCCAATCGGGACTGGGACAACTGGAGTGATGTCATGGCCACCGAGGGGGAGGGGGAACAGCGCCGCCGTCGAGTCACACGGCCCCGGCCCGGGCATGCCGACCTCGTGGGTGTTCTCAAGTATGATCGTCTCGATGGACGCGATATTCTGGAACGGGCGAGCGCGCGGGAGACTGCCGCACGTGTCGCGGCCGGTGCTCTTGCCCGGGCGCTTCTCGGGGCCTTCGGTATTGATGTCGGGAGCCACGTCATCTCACTCGGCGGTCTGCGGGTGCCTGGTTCGGCCGTCTATCCCAATCCACTGAACGATGTCTCCGACCAATCACCAATCCGGATACTCGACCGGAGCATAGAGGCAGACATCATCGCACGGATCGATCAGGCCAAAGCCGATGGGGACACCTTGGGTGGGGAAGTGGAGGTGGTGGCGCAGCGACCGATCGTCGGCCTGGGAAGCCATGTGAGTTGGGATCGAAAGCTCGACGGTCGCCTCGCAGGGGCCCTCATGTCGATCCCCGCGATCAAGGCGGTCGAGATTGGACTCGGCATCGAAGCCGCGCGACGACCCGGCTCCCAAGTCCATGACCCCATCGTCCGAGTGAGTCCACCACAAGGTGATCCTCGTGGCGGGTTCCGACGAGAGACCAACAACGCGGGTGGGCTTGAGGGCGGGATCACGACCGGGGAGCCGTTGGTGTGCCGGGCGGGCATGAAGCCGATCTCGACCTTGATGTCACCATTGCGGACGGTCGACCTGGAGACCGGAGAGCCAGCCAACGCTCAGAGCGAGCGTTCGGACGTGACGGCCGTGCCCGCCGCGGGAGTCATCGCCGAGGCGATGGTCATGTTGGTCTTGGCGGAGGCGATGCTGGAGAAGTTTGGAGGCGACTCCCTGCCTGAAATGCAACGCAATGTCAAGGGGTACCTCGCGTCACTCGGCGCCCGGTGGCCGTTCGCACACCGATCGCCGTCCTCCGAAGAATGCTGAAACGACACGTGCTGTTGACCGGTCTGTCGGGTGCGGGAAAGTCCACCGTAGGACCCCTGCTGTCCGTTCGGCTTCGCGCCCATTATCTCGATATCGATCAAGTGGTAGAAGGATTGTCTGGACGGACGATCGCCGAAATCTTCGCGACCGACGGAGAGAAGTTTTTTCGGGCCGAGGAACGGCGTCTCCTGCTTGAGATGCTCCAGGCGCCGCCAACGGTGTTGGCGCTTGGTGCGGGATGGGCCGCCGAACCCGGTGCGATTGCCGAAGCGCGGCAGTATGGCGCGTTGCTCGTCCACCTTGCGGTCTCACCTGATGTTGCTGCTGCTCGGTTGGGCGCTTGCCACGGTCGACCACTTCTTGGTGGAGAGGGCAATTTGGTCGAACGCTTGACCCTCCAGGCCGAGGCCCGCGCGGCAGCCTATGCCATGGCGGACATTACCGTACCGACCGACGGACTGGACGGATACGCCGTCACCAGCCTCCTGGTGAAGATGCTCCCTGCCGACCTACTCGAACCCCCCATCGCATGACCGGAGTGCCACCTGAGGCGGTGATCATCGGTGGTGGCCTCGCCGGGTCGGAAGCGGCCTGGACCCTCGCCGAACGCGGGCACCGGGTGACCATCCACGAGATGCGCCCCGGTCGGCCGACCCCGGCCCATCAGACGGGTACGCTCGCGGAGTTGGTCTGCAGTAACTCGTTCAAGTCGGTCGATATCACCAACGCGCATGGTTTGTTGAAGGCCGAGTTAGGCCAGGTCGGGAGCCTCATCATGGCGGTGGCTGCTGACACGAGCATCCCGGGGGGAACCGCACTGGTGGTCGATCGCGAGGCCTTTGCCACCGAGGTCGATCGTCGCGTCCGCACCCACCCGAAGATCACGGTAGTGGAAGAGGAAGTCGAGACGCTGCCCGAGGTCGGGATCGTTGCCACCGGCCCGCTCACGACCGACCGATTGGCCCAGGCCCTCACCGATCGACTCGGGGCCGACGCCTTGGCCTTTTACGATGCGATCGCGCCGATTGTCGCCGACGACTCGCTCGACCGCAGCCAGCTCTTCCTCGCGTCCCGCTACGGCAAGGGCGCCGGAGATGACTATCTCAATGTCCCACTGACCGAATCCGCGTACACGGAACTGATCGCGGGGTTGACTGCAGCCGATCCCTATCAAGGTCATGACTTCGACGAGGTCCCCTACTTTGAGGGCTGTCTCCCGGTCGAGGAGATGGCCCGGCGCGGACCGGAGACGCTCCGGTTTGGACCGCTTAAGCCGGTTGGGTTGCCGGATCCACGGACGGGCCAGATCGCCCACGCCGTGATCCAACTCCGACGGGAAGATCAGGCCGGACAGATGTGGAACCTGGTCGGATTCCAGACCCGCCTCCGCATCCCTGATCAACAGCGGATCCTGCGGGCGCTTCCCGGAATGGCTCATGTGGAGTTTCTGCGATTCGGGAGCATCCACCGGAACAGCTACGTGAATAGCCCGGCATGCCTCGCCGAGGGACTCCGGGTCGGCGAGAGTGGACTCTTCCTCGCCGGGCAGATTACCGGGGTCGAAGGGTACACCGAGTCGGTTGCAACGGGATGGCTCGCCGGTCTGAACCTCTCCCGACACCTCCAGGGTCGTCCGCCAGTCGTACCCCCACCGACGACCATGCTGGGTGGCCTCTGTCGCTACCTACGCGACGCCGATCCGAAACACTTCCAACCGATGAATGCCAACTTCGGACTGGTTGACCCCCTCGCCGGGGTTGGGCGGATACGAAAGGCCGAGAAGCGGAGCCGTCTCGCGAAGCGCGGGTTGGACGAGACCGCGGCGTGGTGGGCGACAGCCCAATGAGTCGCCGAGCGCCGTCCCCGACCGATCTGCTGGAAGCGTTTCTCAAGCATGGGGACACCGAGCGGGGACACGCACCGAACACGCTCAAGGCCTATCGCCGAGACTTGGAGCAGTTCATCGCCTTCGCCGATGATTACTACGGTGGGGTGGGTGCTTGGCACTGGGCCACCGTCGATCGGCTCGGCCTCCGTGGGTTTCTGGGTGTGTTCGAACGACGCGGTCTTTCCCGGCGATCCGCTGCCCGCGCCCTCTCCGCCCTTCGGAGCCTCTATCGGTTCCTCCATGTGCACCATGACATTACCACGTCGGTGCTTCGGGCCGTGCGGACCCCACGGGGCGAACGTCGCCTCCCAGCCTATGTCCGACGGGACGAGGTGGATGCGCTCTTCGCCGCCGCAGAATCTCGCGCCCGAGAGGGTGGCTTTGTGGAAGTTCGCGATTTGGCGATGCTCGAACTCTTTTACTCCACTGGAATCCGGTTGGGTGAACTCCACGGCCTGGACCTCAGAGAACTCGATCTGCTGAGTGATCAAGTCAAGGTGCGGGGGAAAGGGCGGAAAGAGCGGATCGTTCCGGTGGGGCGTCAGGCTGTTCGTGCCCTGCGCCGTTATCTTGAGCTTCGGACCGGTGTGCTTCCGGTGACCGGTGGCGATCGGGAGGCGGTGTTCCTGAATCGGCGGGGCGGACGACTTTCAGCGGTGGGGATTCAACGGAGGATGCACAGACTATTCGACGCAATCGGAGGCGATGAGTTGGGCGTGCATGCCCTCAGGCATTCGTTTGCAACCCACTTGCTCGATGCCGGAGCGGACCTCCGGTCGGTGCAAGAACTGTTGGGGCACGCGTCACTCTCGACGACACAGATCTATACCCATACCAGTGTGGAGCGCCTGAAGAACGTGTATCGGCAGGCGCACCCCCGGGGTGGATGACTCGGAAGACAAGGATGTAGTGATGACAACGTTTCACGGGACCACGATTTTGGCAGTCCGGAAGGCGGGGAAGGTCGCGCTCGGCGGTGACGGACAGGTGACGGTCGGCGACACCGTCGTGAAGGCGAAGGCCACCAAGGTGCGTACCCTCAAGGGGGGCAAGGTACTGGCAGGCTTTGCCGGCGCGGTGGCCGACGCCCTGAACCTCTATGAACGGTTCGAGGAAAAGCTCGATCGCTATCCCGGAAACCTTCCCCGCGCATCGGTCGAACTGGCAAAGGATTGGCGGAGTGATCGGGTCCTTCGACGGTTGGAGGCCTTGCTCGTGGTTGCCGACCCCGACCACGCCTTCCTGCTGAGTGGGGCAGGGGAGTTGATCGAGCCCGACGATGGCATCGTCGCTGCGGGGGCGGGTGGGAGCTATGCGGTCGCCGCCGCGCGGGCGCTGTTGCCCGATCCCACACTCAGCGCCCGTGATATTGTCGAACGGGCGATGGCGATCGCAGCCGAGATCTGCATCTACACCAACCACAACTCGACCATCGTGGAACTCGGATGAGATGCCTTATCTGGTCTGTACTGGGGGTGGTGGTACTTGGGTGTCAGCCTGAAGTCGTGGCGGTCGGAGTGGGCCTGGCCCCGAATATCGTCGCGTTCGGTGCGGCCTGTGCCTATCCTGATTCGACGGCCGCCCGGAACTGTCTCGCTGATTTCGTCATCGAGGCGAACGCCTGTTCGCTGGTTGCGCCGCTTCGTCTGACGATGGGAGCGCAACCGTTTGAGGGGGAGTGGCGCCGGTGCGGTCCAAGCGAGCCCGAGTGGGGCGAGGACGAAGCGATCCGGTACCCGAAAGACTTCGTGCTGCTCGGCATTCCGGGTGCTGCCAACCCGGTGCTGGCTCTCAGTAATCGCGACGACCCCGGCATCGCTTGGCTCCTTGCCCTCAATCCCATCGAGACGGGCGAAAATGGCGCCATGGCCCTGGAGGTGATTCGTCGGTACAGCGGGACCGGAGGCATGATGGAGTGGTGTATCCTCGACATAGACGACAATAGAACGTTAGGGTGCTGGGAATGGCCATCTGATCTGGAGACCCGCGCCCGCGCCCTCCTGGTATCGGACGAGACGTTCAACCGCGGGTTCCTTCTGAGCCGTGGATCCGGCGGCCAGGCCGCGACGAGGCTTGTTCGGGAGGACGGCACGATCCACCTCTGGCGGCCGGTGGCAGCGATCGGCGACCCGAACTGCTGTCCCTCCCGTGGAGAGCTGCGCGCGGTCTTCCACGCCGCCAACCGAATGGTCACCCTGGTCAGCCTGACGCGAGTCGGCCCGGAGGAGGAGTGACCATGACGTCCCCAGAACATCCCCCTGTTGGGACCGACCCGACCCCGCCGTCCGAGCCGCTGCCCTGGCTCGAAGAGATGCCGCCCCGTCAGATCGTGGCCGAACTCGATCGGTTCATCATCGGCCAGGATCCGGCCAAGAAAGCGATTGCGATCGCGGTGCGAAATCGCTGGCGTCGCTCTCAGGCGCCAGAATCCCTCCGGGAAGAGATCACGCCTTCCAACATCATTCTGATTGGGCCGACCGGGGTGGGGAAAACCGAGATCGCCCGTCGGTTGGCGCGTCTGGCCGGAGCGCCGTTCATCAAAGTGGAGGCTTCGAAGTTTAGTGAAGTCGGGTATGTGGGACGGGACACCGAGTCGATGGTGCGGGATCTGATCGATACGGCCGTGAACCTGGTCCGGACCGAGCGGGAAGACGAGGTGATGCCGAGCGCCGAATCGAAGGCTGAAGAACAGCTGCTCGACCTGCTCCTCCCGCCGGGGCCAACGCCACTGCCGACCGCTCCAGCCGCCGAAGGAGAAGCGGCAGTCAAGGTGTTCACCGTGTCATCGCGGGGCGAAGTGACCCCGACGGAGGCGGAAGGCGGTGCGGCGGAAAAGCGCCGTGAGGGGTCGCGCGAGAAGCTCAGGAAACTCCTGGCCGATGGAGCCCTCGATGATCGGGAGGTGGAAATCGAAATCGTGCCCCAGAACTATCCGATGCAGGAACTCATGCAACAACAGCCGGGAATGGAAGGTCCCGATATTAACATCTTCGAGATGCTCCAGGACTTGCTGCCCAAACGTAGCAAGCGGCGGAAGGTCAAGGTCCCCGACGCCCGGCGCATTCTGGTCGACGAAGAACTCCGCCGGTTGGTCGACATGGACGACGTTGTGAGCGAGGCGCTCGACCGGACCGAGAACCACGGAATCATCTTCATCGATGAGATCGACAAGATCGCGGGGGAACGGCTCCAGACCGGTCCCGATATCTCCCGGGAAGGCGTCCAGCGCGACCTCCTCCCGATTGTCGAAGGTTCAACAGTCCAGACCCGATACGGCTATGTCCGAACCGATCACATCCTGTTCATTGCCGCCGGTGCCTTCCACGTCTCCAAGCCATCCGACCTGATCCCCGAGTTGCAGGGTCGTTTTCCGATTCGGGTGGAACTGTCACCGCTCACCCAAGACGATTTTGTCCGGATCATGACCGAGCCGGAGAACGCATTGGTCAAGCAGTACCAGGCGCTGGTCGCCGCCGAGGAGGCAACGCTCACCTTTACTGACGACGGGGTAGCGGAGATCGCGCGGATCGCGGCCTTGGCCAACGACCGGCTGGAGAACATTGGGGCGCGTCGACTCCACACCGTGATGGCGTCGTTGATGGAAGAGCTACTCTATGAACTGCCCGATGGGAAACATCAGAACCTGACCTATGACGGTGAGCAGGTGCGGGCCCACCTCAAAGCGATCATCGAAGACGACGACCTCCGCAGGTACATTCTGTAAAGAGAGTATGGTGGTCCCACCGGGGGGGGGCGACGCCTGCGTCGCCCCCGCTCGTCGCCCCCGCTCGTCGCCCCCGCGCCGCCAACCATTCGTCGTCCTACTATTCCGGCTTGGTCACTCCACTCCATGGATGTATTGCCGAAGCTGCGAGTTCTCCAACTCCGCGGCAGCGCGACAGGCATTCACCAGGTCGCCGATCGAGATGATCCCGACGAGTTGAGTGTCCTCAATAATGGGAAGGTGACGGATCTTGTTCTCGGTCATGAGATTCATCACCAGCACCAGGTCGTCCTTCGGGCCTGCAGTGATCAGCTCCCGGGTCATGACACTGCCCACCGTGACGGAGCCGAGTTCTCCCGGGGAGCGGGCGGTGAGGTGGAGCACATCCCTTTCCGTGAAGATGCCAGCAGGGCGCTGCCCCTCCATCACCACCAGTCCGCCGATATTCCGATCGACGAGCAGCCGCACGGCCTCAAGCACACTATGTGATTCGGCAATGGTGACAACGTCGCGGCCTTTGGTCTGTAGAATCTCTTCGATGGTCATGCTCACCTCCCGAATGGGGAACACCTCACGCGTTTTCAGGTCTGCCGGAAGTTTCCATGTTGCTATTGTACGCTCCACGGCCGGAACCCGAAAGACGTCCTCGGTCCGGTTGATCGGTTCCGAGGCCTCCTGGTCACACCGTGCGAGATTCCCACTTGAGGGCGGTTGCCCCGAGCCCGGGCTATCGTTATGCAGGTGAGGGCTGTGGGGGCTACTGGTTTAACAAGAGCGCCCAAGAGGCGTCTATCGTAGCAGACAACCCAAGACACTCACTCAAGGCTCCGGTGCCGAAATGAGAGACGGCCAACAATTCAACTCGGCCGCCCGCAAAAAGACTCGCCATTTCCTGGCGATTGCAACTGTCGTTGCAGTCCTGCTGACATTGAAAGGCTGCAGCGCGGCTGCCGGACCTACGAACATCGTCGGCCCAGGGTCGGGTCAGATCGGCAACGGGGAGTGGATCGCCGTCCAGGGGAAGGATACTAACGGCCGCCTCCAGATCTTTCTGATTCGACCCGATGGAACCGACCGACACCAGCTCACCACAGAAGGCGACAACGGAACACCCAGCTGGTCTCCTGATGGGGAGCAGATCGCCTTCTCCTCGAATCGCGGCGGGAACCAGGCGATCTATACGATGGACCAGGACGGCACGAACCAACGGCTGTTGGTGGGGAACGCGATGTTTCCCGACTGGAGTGGCAACGACGAGATCGCCTATATCGCGGTGGGGAACAACGATCCGTCAGGGTTTCTGATTTGGGTCGTCCCGGCCGGGGGCGGGACACCACGTCAGCTGACCACGCGGACCGGAGCGGCGGTGGCAACGGTGCACCCCTCCTGGTCTCCAGATGGCAGTCAACTGACCTTCGCAATGATCACACCAGCGCCGACCTCGCCCGGCGGATTCAACCCGGAGATTTGGGTCGTGGACCGCGACGGATCGAATCAACGCCTGGTGACCTCCACCGATCCTGACAACGCCCGTCCGGACGGGAGCTCTCTGAATACGGCGCACGATGCCAATGCTCCGGACTTCGGCCCCGACGGGTGGATCGCATTCTGGTCGGGCGAGGAAACCTCCTTCGGGCAGGTGTGGCGTATCCAGAGCGATGGGAGCCAACGGATTCAGTTGACTTCGACCACGTTCTTTTCCCGGAACGACGACCCCACCTGGTCACCGGATGGCACGAAGATCCTGTTTTCGACCGACCGGAATGGGACGAACCAGGTGTGGATCATGGATCCGGACGGGAGCAATCCCAGATTCGTTTCCCAGAATGCGGCGGGTCCCTATCCCGGGGATCCCGCGTGGCAACCAGTACCCAACTAGCGCTATCTTGGTTCCCAGGACCAGAGACGCCGGATGTCCCGAATCACCTCCCCCTTTCCCCAACGGCTGGACCCTTCTCAGTGGAGTTTGTGGCGTACTTTTTGCCCTTATCTCCGATAAGGTAACTGATCCTGGAAGTATCCAGGTGATGACCAACGGAAGGAGAGGCGGGCTCCGTGCAAATCATGCATTTTCAGGTACCAGCGGTGATTGCGTGGTCTGCGCGGAGGGGCCGGAGGGCCTCGTCGGGTAGTCTGGTTGTGGTTCTGGTGGGCCTCTTCCTAGCCGCGTGTTCCGGCGGCCCGGACAGCTCCGACGGTCTTACGGCACCTCCACCCGCAGGCCAGCCGCCGGTACCGCCCCCCCCACCGCCTCCGCCGCCTCCACCACCACCCCCGGCGAGTGGGCCCTTTACGTTCGAACAACTCCGAACCGGGAATATCAACAAGATTCTCCACTGCTCCGGGCCGCTCTGGAACCCGGAAGAGCATGACGGCTACCTCGCCGGCTTCCCCACGACCAAATCCTTCATGGTGCGGTTCGGCCTGAACCTCGGCCAAACTCGGTTTACGTTCGATGAGATCTTGGGGCAGATTCAAGGGCACATCGACACCTACGCGAACGAGCTTCCACTCCTTTCCATCGGTTTCAACAAGAAGTCGGCCGCCGGGGCCCCAGTGGGGCTCGACCAGGATGTGGCCGCGGGCGATTTCGACGCCGACTTGACGCAGCTGGCTCAACTGCTCAAAGGAGTCAATCGGACAGTCTTCCTCCGGATCAGTCCGGAGACCAATGGCGCATGGAACGGATACTCTCCGGCCTTCTTTCCCGATGCCTACCGCCACATAAGGACGCTATTTCAGGCTCAGGGGGTGGCGAACGCAGTGTATATGTGGAACATCAAGCTGGTCCTGAACCAATCGCCTCCAACGATGGACTTCTACCCGGGAGACGACGTGGTCGACTGGTGGAGCATCGATCTGTTCAACGCCGACTTCTTGAACCCGATGTTGAACGCCAAGGTGCTGAGTTTCCTGGCTGATGCCGCCGCCCGCGGCAAGCCGGTGATCATCCCTGAGAGTGCCCCATCGAAGATGGACCCGAACGCCCAGTCCACCTGGGACAATTGGTTCGCCCCGTACTTCGCGTTGATCAATAGTGATCCCAACATCAAGGCGTTCTGTTACAGCAATCGGGACTTCGCCAAGAACGATGTGACGTTGACCGACTGGGGCAACATGCGGGTAGATCAGTCGGCGTTGAAGTCGCTCTACCAGGCGGAATTGTTGAAGCCGCAGTATCAGCACCAACCCTGACGGAGATCATTGGTCTGACCAGACCGCCAACTCGTTCCCGCTTGGATCGGTGAAATGAAATCGCCGTCCACCAGGAAACTCGAATACCTCGCGAACGATCTTTCCCCCACCTTCCCGCACCTGAGTTTCGATCGCCGCCAGGTCCATGGAGTAGAGCACGATCAATGGGCCGCCTGCCATCACCTCGGCCGCGGCGCTGAAGCCGCCGGCGAGTCGACCGTCGACAAAGCTGGTGTAGTCGGGGCCATAGTCGGTGAACTCCCAACCGAACACTTCGGAGTAGAACCGCTTGATCTTCCCGATATCCGTGGTGGTAAACTCGATATAATCGATCCGCCGGTCCTGGTCTGCTTGGCTCATCTCTTGGTCTCCTGGTGAGGTGTTCGGAGTGTCACCTGATGGTGTTGCGGGCACAATGGGCATTCCGGTTCCAGCCGATTCACTTCCGGTCTTCACCCACCGACACCGCCAGGCCGTCCGGATCCTGGTACAGTGCCAGCCTGGCACCAAACACCGACTTGGGTTCCTGAAGACAGGGGACCTGCAACTCGACCATGCGCTGGTGAAACGCG
>JAJCZW010000126.1 GCA_029262155.1 Gemmatimonadota bacterium | reverse complement strand
GAAGAAGGGACCCGCATCGTCTGGAGCGGACGCCGTAATGGCGGCGGACGGGACCACCCATATGCTCACCGCCTCACCCCTCCGGGTATAGACATCACGGGCATTCTGCAGGGCCATTTCGGCGTCAGGGGCGTGCACACTCCCAGCGTGTTCGTGGGGCGTTCCGCCAGAGGCCTGGGTAAAAACCTCCCAGAGCAACCCTTCGCCGGCATCAGTCGGTTTGGAGGAGGGTGTTGTCATGCTGCCTCCGGATGGACCCTGGCCGCCTGTTTCGCGGCATAGGCCTCGGCTGCTTCACGGACCCAGCGCCCCGCTTCATGTGCGTGTCGCCGGGCCTGGAGCCGTTCGTGATTGCAGGGACCGTGGCCACCGATCACCCGGTAAAACTCATCCCAATCGATTGGGCCGAAGGTCCAGTTGTTGGTTGCCTCGTCGTAATGAAGATCGGGATCAGGCAAGGTGAGGCCTATGGCCTGTGCCTGCGGAATGGTAAGGTTAACGAAACGTTGTCGCAATTCGTCATTCCCCTTCCGCTTCACACCCCACTTCAACAACTCGGCGCTGTTTGGTGAATCCTTGTCGCTCGGACCGAACATCATCAGCGAAGGCCACCACCACCGATTGATGGCATCCTGCACCATGGTTCGCTGTGCCGGGGTACCCTGAGCCAAGGTTGCCACCATTTCGTAGCCCTGACGCTTGTGAAAGTTCTCCTCTTTACAGATCCGGACCATGGCCCGGGCGTAGGGTCCATAACTTGTCTTGGCAAGAATCGTCTGATTGACGATCGCCGCTCCGTCCACCAACCACCCGATGGTGCCGATGTCGGCCCAGGACAACGTCGGGTAGTTGAAGATGCTGGAGTATTTCGCCCGACCCGCCAATAGCTGGTCGATCAACTCGGCCCGATCGATACCGAGTGTTTCCGTTCCACAGTAGATGTAGAGCCCATGCCCGGCTTCATCCTGCACCTTGGCCAATAATCCCATCTTGCGGCGCAGCGTCGGCGCCCGGGTAATCCAGTTTCCTTCCGGCAGCATGCCAACCACTTCGGAGTGCGCGTGCTGTGACATCATCCGTATTAACTGTCGCCGATAGCGTTCTGGCATCCAGTCCTTCGGTTCGATCGTCTGGCCGTCCGCGATCCGAGATTCAAAGGCCCCCGTCTGGTCCGGTGATTCCTCAGCGGCGGTCTCAGATACGGCGGGCGTAGGGGGTTTCGTAGCCATGGTCGTGGTCACCTTCAGTGTCGAGAGCGGTCCTATCTAACGACCTTACGTAAGCTCGTTTTCACCGATTTATCAACAGGGAGGCCCCCCGGACGCTCCGTCGTACTGCCTTCTCCTGCCCGGTGCGGTTACGTTACCGCCCGAACATATGGTGGGAGCGACCAGATGCCAGACAAGAGCATTCTCTCGGCCGGATCGGTGAGCTATGACGTGTCCGGTGGGGTTGGCACAATCTCGTTCGGTCACCCCAAAGGAAACTCTCTTCCCGGCGCACTTCTCGCTCAGCTTGCGGAGGCTGTCACTCGGGCTGCTGGGGACGACCAAGTCCGAGTGGTGGTACTTCGGAGCACCGGCACAGGGGCTTTTTGCGCTGGCGCCTCGTTCGACGAATTGAAATCCATCGACAACCCTGAGTCGGGCAGGCGCTTTTTCATGGGGTTCGCCACGCTCATTCTCGCCATGCGGCGATGTCCGAAGTTCATCATTACCCGAGTCCAGGGGAAAGCGGTTGGTGGAGGGGTTGGGGTCATCGCCGCATCCGACTACGTCCTTGCGTCGACCGCCGCCGCCGTCAGACTGAGTGAACTCGCGGTGGGGATAGGCCCGTTCGTCGTGGGACCAGTGATTGAGAAAACCATCGGACTGGCAGCTTTCTCCGCTTTGGCAATCGATGCCACCGGTTGGCGAAACGCCGACTGGGCGCTTCGGCACGGACTCTTTGCGGAGACCCATGACGGTCCCGAAGCGCTGGAAGACGCCGTCACCGGTATCAGTCAGCAACTTGCCACGTCAAACCCCGAGGCAATGGCGGCAATGAAGACGGTGTTTTGGGAAGGCACGGAGCATTGGGATGCACTCTTGGCGGCGCGGGCTGTGACCAGTGGCACGCTGGTCCTCAGCCCCTTCGCACAGCAAGCACTGCGACGCTAATCAACGATTGGCGGGAGTGAACCCCAGCTTGGTAATCCGTCCACCAGGCCCAACAGCCCACCCGGCCGATAGGCCCGCAAACCCGGCACTCCAGTAGTTCAGCGTATCGATCGCGACCCAGGTGCGTCCAAGATCCTGGGTATACGCCGATCCCTTCGGCCCGACGGCCACGATGAGCCCCCGACTATCTGGGACAGGAATGGCGGCGAAGATCGTCCCCGGGAACGGAACCCGCCCTCCCAGTTCCCAGGTAAGGCCACCGTCCTCAGTGAACGCCACTGCATCGAGCGGCGCATCCGGTTTGGCCAGATTCCCACCGACCGCCACTCCCTGCAACCGGTCGAGCATGGCGACGGATGTCAGGCCTGCCAGCGTCGTATCGTGCACGACCGGTGTTTCGGCGACGGACCACGTCGCACCGCGATCCTCGGTGCGAAGCACTCGAGCACTCAACCCACTCGCGCCGGTCGCGATGAGTGCGGTCTGGTGCCCCACCGTGACGACACAGGTGCCACTCGCCGCAAAAGCGCCTTCACCTGGGAGCGCAGGCGGGAGTCGGGTGGCGGGAATCGGATTCCAGGTCGCTCCACCATCTTCCGTCGTCAGGACTGGGAAGACGCCATCCACGGCATCGCTCATTACCATCACGTGCTCGGCATCCCAGAACGCGAGACAATCGAAGAACGCCTTGGGCTCGGTGTTGCGAAATTGAAGTTTCCAGGTCGTTCCACCATCGGTCGTCTTGTAGATGCGGGAGCGGTCACCTGATCCGGCGCTAAGGAGATAGGCTACCTGGTCCGAGACCGCATGGAGGTCCCGGAACTCGAGCGAATCGGCCTCCGGGACCTGTCCAACGGTCCACCGATTTCCCCCATCGAGCGTCCGGGCATAGGTCCCGCGGGTCCCGCTCACCCACACAACGGACGAATCGACCACGCCAATGGCCTGAAGGCGCGCAGTTGTCCCACTCACCTGCTCCACCGGCTGGACCTGATCCACCACGATCGGCCTGCTGTCACTCGTCTGACATCCAGCAAGGATAAGGGACGCTGAGAATCCAACGAGAAACCGGGGTTGCATGGTTGAGCTCCGGGGAACGAAGAGGGATATTCGAATCTAGCGGGTCGGCCATGCGGAGCCACACACGAGAGGCTGCCGGGGAGCTACCTTTCGACCAATCTCTCACCAGCCTCGAGGATCGTCATGTCGAGCATCACCGATCGAGTGGAATTCCCTAACGCGGAAGGTGACCTCCTTGCCGCACGCCTTGAGCGTCCGATCGGGCGAGCGACCGCATCGGCCATTTTCGCGCATTGCTTCACCTGTTCGAAGGAGAGTCGAGCCGCCACGCGGATAGCACGAGCGTTATCGGCTCAGGGCATTGAAGTGCTTCGGTTCGACTTTACCGGATTGGGCCAGAGCGAAGGAGACTTTGCCAACACCAACTTCAGTTCGAACGTCGAAGACTTGGTTTCCGCGGCAGCGTTCATGCGGGCACGAGGGGCCCCGCCCTCCCTCTTGGTCGGTCACAGTTTGGGAGGGGCCGCCGTGTTGGCCGCGGCCCGCTCCCTCCCGGAGGTCCGCGCCATCGTTACCATAGGAGCCCCAAGCGACCCTGGGCATGTGGTCAAGCACCTGGGGGATCACCTGTCGACCATCGCCGCCCACGGAAGTGCACTGGTAGAACTCGCCGGGCGCACCTTTACGATCAAGAAACAGTTCGTCGACGATCTCCAGGGCCAACGCTTGCAGGCGATCGTCTCTGGATTGGACGCAGCGGTGCTGGTGATGCACTCGCCAGTCGACCACGTGGTGAGTGTCGACCATGCGGCCACCATCTACCAGGCCCTCAAACATCCAAAGAGCTTTATCTCCCTCGATGGGGCCGACCACCTTCTCTCGAATCGGGCCGATGCTGAGTACGTTGCGGCTGTGTTGGCGGCCTGGGCCTCACGCTACCTTCCAGTACCCTTCGCGCCAACTTCTACCGAAGGTCAGGTCGTCGTTCAAGAAATGGAAGATGGAAAGTTCACCCAACGTATCCAAGCAGGACGACACATCTTTCCGGCGGATGAACCGACAGCGGTAGGGGGACGCGATGCAGGACCCACCCCCTACGACCTTCTCCTTTCCTCCCTTGGCGCGTGCACCTCCATGACGCTTCGGATGTACGCTGATCGGAAAGCGTGGTCATTAGATCAGGTCGCGGTCACCCTGAAACATGGCCGCGTGCACGCGGAAGACTGCACCACGTGCGAATCGGGTAGTGGTCAAGTGGACCGCATCGAACGAGCCATTTCGTTGGACGGCGACCTGACTTCAGAGCAGCGGTCCCGGCTCTTGGAAATCGCCGACCGATGCCCTGTCCACCGCACGCTCATGGGAGAGAAGGAGATCCTCACCCATGAAGCCCCGTTGGGCCCATCGGTGTCACCTCCTTCCGACGAGGGTTGAGTTAGCTAACTTGAGAGACCCCACTTCTCCTGAGGATCGATGCAGGCTTTGGTAGATTTTCTGACGGCCATCGGCGACCGCCTTGACATCACCCTGTTCCATCTCGGCGGGCGTGACCTCAACCTGGGGACCGTGGTGTACCTCCTGCTGGCCATCCTTCTCCTCTTCCCCTTCGCCTCTCTCATCCGCCGATGGGTCGCCGAGCGGATCCTCAAACGCACCAACATGGACATCGGGCTTCGCTACGCGATCGGGACGGTCGTCCGTTACACGGTCATCGCGCTCGGCTTTATGGTCATCCTGCAGACGACCGGTATCGACCTCACTGCCTTGAGTGTCTTGGCCGGTGCCGTCGGCATCGGTGTGGGACTTGGGCTCCAGAACATCGCGAACAATCTTATCAGCGGCCTGATCCTACTTTTCGAACGGCCGATCAAAATTGGAGACCGCATCGAGGTCGGGCAGGTAAATGGCGTGGTCACCGCTATCAACGCCCGCAGTACATCCGTCGTCACCAACGACAACATTGCCATTATCATCCCCAACTCCAAGCTGGTCTCCGAGAATGTGATCAACTGGAGTTACACCGATGAACGGGTCCGAGTTCGAGTGCCGGTGGGCGTGAGCTATGGCACGGATATCGCCCTCATGCGACGGATCATCCTCAGCGTGGCCGAGGACAATACAAACATCCTCCCGGCACCCACACCGAACATTCGGTTCCTTGGCTTTGGGGAGAGTTCGCTGGATTTCCATGTTTTGGTTTGGACCCAAACGATGATCCATAGTCCGCTCGATCTTAGCAGTGCCTTGTATTATGAAATCCTCGAGCGTTTCCGTAAGGAAGGGGTCCAGATTCCATTCCCCCAACGGGATCTCCACCTCCACTCCACCCCCGAGGCGTTTCTCGGAGGAGTGTCTCCCTCCGAGTGATCCGGGGAACGGCCCTACTCGGGCTGTTCCCACGCCTCGATCTGTGTCGGCCAATCCTTCTTTAGCAGGCGGGAGAGTGATCGATCGGCGAGTACACGGCCCCCAGTCTGACAACGGGGACAATAGTTCGTCTCACGTTCCGCGTAGCGAATCCGGCAAACCGATGTTCCACAGCTCGGGCACGCCTGACCGAATTTGCCATGTACCGCCATCTCAGGACGAAACGCTGTCACCTTCTTCGGGAACCCAGTGCCCATCTGTTTCCGCAATCGTTCAACCCACTCCGTCAGAACCGACTGAACGGACTCGAAGAGTCGAGCCACGGCCTGGGCATCAAGACGGGAAGTGAGCTGGACGGGCGACAGGTGGGCCCGAGGAAGGATCTCGTCGGAGTAGGCGTTCCCAATTCCACTGAAAAGCCGGGGATCCGTCAACGCTCGCTTGAGAGTGTGGTTCTCGCTCATGAGTCGCTCTCGAAACGTCGCGAGGGATGTTTCCAGAACCTCAAGACCGAGACTGGAGCCCCAACGAACCGGCCACGAGGTGCAACGAGGCCCTCCGGTTCGACCCCGCCTCGGTCAAGATCACACTCCCAGCAGCCGTCTCAAGAAGAGCCAAACTTTTCCGCGGTGGGGCTTTCCCGGGGCCGACCCAGCGCAATCGACCGGCGATCATCAGGTGTATGACGGCCCAGTAATCATCAGTAAACCCGAACGCGATCTGCTTTCCCACCCGTCGTACCGCGAGACATCCCCGCCCTACGAATTCTTCGGGGGTTGGCTCGACCGTGCGTAGAAGAAAGGGATTCACCACCTGAAATCGCAGAAGCTTCTGCCCGACTAAACGCGAGGTGAGGGCTTCAACATAGACCGTCAGATCAGGCAACTCTGGCATGTATCCTCGGAGAAAGACCGCGCTTTATAGTAGGCCCTTCGTTGCACTCGACTCAATATCGATACCTCGCATCGCCTCGGGCGCTCTCCTCCGGCATGCCGGCATCACTTTGCTTGACCTTCGTATGGGGGATATGTAGCTTGGTAGGAGAACATAGGGACTCGGCTTCGGGCCGGGTTGCCTTGTCGGGTAAGGGTTCCAGGACCTTGTCAGACGAAGGCGCGAACACTCCAGTCGTAGGGAGTTCGCGCCTTTTTTGCGTGGTCATACCCTTGAGGAGGACATGTCATGGTGCAAGAACAACCCAGCAACGAGTTGGACCTCCGCTCCGCGATTGAGGAGAGGCGTGCTCGTTTTCTTGAACTATTGCTCCGCCTTGATCGAGTCGACCTTGACTCTGCGGAAGCTCTCTTTGAACCGATCGATGAGGAGCGGCTCCAGCGTGCGCTTCGTTTGGAACGCGACCGACAGGATGTGCGAAACAATGATCAGGAATGAGGCTCGTGTAGCATGACGCTCGACATTCTCCACCGAGTTCGCTCGACCTGCCTCGAAACCGAGCGCGGGTTCCTCCTGGCCGCAGACGCCACCGGATCGCTCGCACCGATCTTTCGACACTACGCAGCGCAACGCCATAGCTTCGCCGAGGATCTGTCCCAGCACATACAGCGACTGGGGGGGACCTCCGTCGCGCCGCGCGTTGCCTCTCGGTGTTACGAGTGGAATCACCTCCATGCCGCCGTCCGGCGACACGACCTTGCCGGGGTGATCGCTGAATGTGAGCTCGGGGACCGTGCGGCTTCACGGATCTATACCGAAGCATTGGACGCACCGCTCCGAGCGGATGTTCGCGCCGCCCTCCAACGCCAGCTCCAGCAAATCCTTGAGACCATGTCTCAGGTTCGTCGACTACGCCTCGGCGTGCACGGCCTACCACAGACCGCCTGATCCCTCTCCACCATAGCGGACCGACCGGTTCTGTCGCATATTTGACCGGATGCTCCTCACAACGATTTTCCTTCTTCTTCAGGTCTCATCCTCGACCGCTGATTCTGTCCAAAGCGCCTTGCTCAGGGCTGAGGATGGACGCGCCGCAACCGCCGCAGAGCTGAAACTTCTCACTGACTACGCGGAGAGCGATGACACGACTCTGCGCCGGATCGCCATCCGGGCGTTGGGGCGGCTAGAACGACCAGATCTCGTTCCCCAGATTGCATCCTCCCTCACGGCGACTCAGCCGTCGATTCGAATAGCAGCCGTCGATGCCATCGCACAATCGGTATGGCGCACCCCGAATCCTGAGGCCTTCAGAAGTCTCAGTGACCGGCTGACCCATGAGACCAACGCCGAGGTGCGCAGAGCAATTCTCGCGGCTATAGGTAGGATCCGAAGCAGCCCTGACAAGATCCGGAGTCGGGAGAACACGCTCGCCTCGTGGCTCGACTCCACCGGGATCCCTCGCGAAGGGGCCCTCAGGGGGCTCTCTGATCTTTATCGCCGAAGTGAGGGGAGTACAGCGGCTGGGTACGTGGTCGAACAACTCAAGGCTACTCTGGCCACCTCACCCCATCCCCGCGAACGACAGTATGCAACAACCGCGCTTGCCACCACAAATCAACTCGATGAGACGACGCTCCGAAGAGCCCTCAGTGACCAGAGCATCGAGGTCCGCCGACTCGCCGCACGCACACTCAGAAGAGGGCAGCCACTTCGATCACCCGATGCCGGTATTGAGTTGGCAACGCACGATGCCTCCTTCCAAGTCCGGTTGGAGGGTTTGGCGGCCTATGGACAGCGATTGCAACGGCCTGGCGATTGCCAGCCGTTCCTTCGCGCCCTCTCTGATCTCTCGGTCCACGTCCAGCTCATTGCGATCGACCAACTCGATGATCGTTGTACTACGAAATCGGCAGTCACTACTCGCGTCAGGGTGATCCTCGCCGAAAAAATCACCAACACATCCTGGCATCGTCCAGCCCATGCGCTCCTGGCCCTTGCTCGGCTTGATCCCACGTCCGCAGGCTTACTGCTCAATTCCTTTGCGACCAACGCTACCCCCTGGGTACGCCTGGCCGCAGCAGGTGCCGCCTCCCTCCTTAAGAATGAGGCGATGCTTCATCGACTGATCAATGATGTCGATGCTAACGTGGCTGAAGCCGCCCTCCGGGGCCTAGCCGAACTCACGGGACATAAGGCGGACACGGTGGCCCTTCGGGCCATGGCCTCGGATGACTATCAGTTGGTTCATACTGCGGCTGGATTGCTGGAACACAGCCCCCTCGCGAGCGCGGTAGCGCATGCGGCGCTACAAAGTTTTCGGCGGATTTCTGATGAGGGGAAGTTGACTTCCCGTGATCCGCGGCTTGTCCTTCTGGACCGCATTGCTGAATTCGGTACCACTGAGCTTGCCTCAGCTCTGACACCATCACTCCAGGATTTCGACCCCCGGATCGCGGAACGCGTTCAAGAACTTCTCAACCGATGGGAACAGTGGCCGGCCACCACAACCGGCCCGACACGAGAGCAGTCCTCCCTCCCCCTCCTCCTCCCCCTCCCCCTTCCTGAGGCACTCAGAAGCATCCGGGGAGCGACGATCATCATGCGGGGGGGTGGTCGTATCACCATCGAGTTGTTCCCCGGCGAGGCTCCCACCAACGTGGCCCGTTTCGTCGATATGGCGCGCGCTCACTGGTTTGATGGACTGACCTGGCACAGAGTGGTACCCAACTTCGTCCTTCAAGGTGGTAGTCCCCACGCCAACGAATACGCCGGTGGAGCCGGATTCACCCGCGACGAGGTCGGTGGCAACCATTGGCGTGGGACGATCGGTATTTCCACCCGGGGGCGGGACACAGGTGATGGTCAGCTCTTCATCAACCTGGTGGATAACCTCAGGCTCGACTACGACTACACGGTGATCGGTCAAGTCACCTCCGGATGGGAGGTCGTCGACACCATCCTTCTGGGGGCGGTCATCGAGTCGATCGCGATTATGCCTTAACGAACATGTCGGAAGGAGACGGATACATGCTAGATGATAGACCGGTGGAAGAATGGATCGCCCAGTATGGAGAAAGCCACCAACATCCAGTCAATCGACTCTGCCACACGATCGGGATCCCCCTGATCGCCCTGTCGCTCCCCCTCTTCCTGGTGCTCTTCCTCCGGCCCGCCTGGTGGCCGATTCCCGTGGCAATGTTCACGGTCGGGTGGATCTTCCAAATCGTGGGGCATGCGATCGAGGGAAAGGCACCGGAATTCTTCAAGGATTGGCGTTTCCTTTTGGTTGGTTTGCGGTGGTGGGTGGCGAAGATCCGGGGGCATGCCTAGCTCATCCACGAGGCGAGCGACGTTCCCGATTCAGTGGTAGCGCCCTGCCCCAATGGATCGTAGGTTTTGTATGTTCCCTGACAGTCAGAGCGACCTGGAGGAATCATGACTTTACGCTTGGGTGATACTGCCCCGGGTTTTACCGCCCAGACGACCGACGGATCCATAGATTTTTTGGAATGGAAAGGCGATGGATGGGCCGTCCTCTTTTCTCACCCCAAAGACTATACCCCTGTGTGTACCACCGAACTTGGAGCGGTTTCGGGACTCAAAGAGGAGTTTGCCGCCCGGAACTGCAAGGTGATCGGATTAAGTGTGGACCCGCTCGACAGTCATCGCGGTTGGGCCCAGGATATCCACGATGTGACCGGTCACGCCCTCAATTTCCCACTGATCGCAGACGATGACCGGGCCATTGCCAATCTCTACGATATGATTCATCCGAACGCCGACGATACGATGACGGTCCGCTCGGTGTTCATTATCGGGCCCGACAACAAGATCAAGCTGACCCTCACCTATCCCGCGAGTACCGGTCGCAATTTCCAGGAATTACTCCGCGTGATCGACTCGCTCCAACTGACGGCAACCCACTCCGTCGCGACACCGGCGAACTGGGAACAGGGGGAAGATGTCATTATTGCACCCTCCATCTCCGATGCCGATGCGGCAGAGAGGTTCCCGGGGTTTGTCACCAAGAAGCCGTACCTCCGGGTGACGCCCTCTCCGGTTAAGTGACCCACGCAATACCCAGGGAGGACCATCGCCCATCGGTGAGGTGTCATCGGTGGATTGAATTATCCTTTGGGGGTCTTTGCAACACTGACCTTTGAAGGAGCCTTTTGCACCTATGTCCTCCGGCCATATCGATCTGAAGGATGCGCTGGGGTGCGTCCCCGGGCCTGACGGGAAGCCTTTCGCAACACTTTTTCGTCACGGAACACTCGCGGTTGAGCTTTACATTCCAGTCAAGATCGACAAACAGACCCCGCACTCGCGTGACGAAGTCTATGTCGTGGTCCGCGGAACCGGCATGTTCTTCGACGGTGCCACTCGACGCGCATGCTCAGCCGGCACCCTTCTCTTCGTTGCAGCAGGACAGGTCCATCGCTTTGAGGACTTCAGCGACGACTTCGTGACCTGGGTGCTCTTCTACGGGCCCGAGGGTGGCGAATCCGAAGACGGAGCGGGAGAGAGAGGCTAGCCGATCACGTCATGGTGCGGGCGTTAATCGGAAGTCGTATTCCAAACCGATGTTGTCGCCCACATCGAGTAACATGGCGAGCGAAGGTTTCTTCAGGCCAATCGCGTCGAAGGTTGTCGTAGTGATCGCCGTTCCGCTGATCACTCCATGCTCTTGCCGCGCCGTGACAGTCCACCGGATAGGATGGCTTGCCCTCTGCACAACCAAATTTCCAATCAACGCGAACGTGAACTCACCGGACTCAGGGATCGGGTAGGTCAAGCCCTCGACGGCGGTGGGCAAGAACTCCATGGTGGGAAACTCTTCGGTCCGGAGCGTGCGCATCCGAAGATACCGATCACGACGCTGCTGGTCGCTGGTGAGCGAACTGACATCGATCACGAACTTCGACGCATGAGACACTACACCACCGAGGGTGTCGAATTCGATTCCGCCAGTAATCGCGCTTGTCTTCCCAACCGCATCATTGGGGAACTCCAGTCGGGCGAGGCGTTCACGAACTCGATATCGTACCTCATTGCCGTCGGGAGACACGGTGTACTGCTGTGCGATAAGTGGTGATACGGAAGCGAACAACAGAGCCACCGCCACGGCTGTACGTCCAATCATGCCTTCTCCTCTTCAAAGTCCATGGGTCAACACAACCTCAGATGCCCATCAGTACGAAACGACCCCACTCAATGTTGGGATTCACCGGAGGTGTCTGATGCGACATTGCCGACAAGGTCAACCGGCAGCAGGCTCACGGCCACTCATCAAGTTGACGTCCCAGAACGGCCATGACACACTTTGGTTGACACTTTCTTGACATCGTGGGGATGATGCCCGTAAGACGCACGCGGATTCAAGGAATGGCCGGAGTCTGGCGTGGCATCCTCGCCTACCGACGTCGCATGCTGCTCATCGGTACGACCGCTGCGTTGGTCCTGGCTGCCACGCTCCCGGTCACCGAGCTCGTCTCTCGCGAGGCCTTCGGCAGGACCCACCTCCGCCCGATCCCGACCCTCGCATCGAACCTTTTGGAATGGGCCGCACCTGTCGCTGAGCCACCCGTCGTTCACCAAGAAGCTATTCATCGCCTCTATCGACTCCTCCTCGGCACCGGCTTCACGACACTGGTGATGGGTGGGTTGACCCTCCTCGCCTTCGCCAACGGTCTCGCCCGGGTGCGTTCAAGAGCCCTCCGGATCGCCCGTGCGGTAGGTGCCTCTCGTCGGATGCTCCAGCGCAGTGCCATCGTCGAAACGGTGCTCATTGGTGGGACCGGGATCCTCCTCGGTGGAATCAGTGGATTGCTCGTTGCCAGCGCGGCGCTCGCGGGTTGGCCCGGCGCCTCGGGACCCCTATCGGCATCCCTTGGAGTGTTGGTCGGATTCCTGGTGTTCGGCAACGTCGCTCTTGGGTTTCTCTTTCCGATCTGGTACGGGGGATGGCACCGCGGGAGGGTTCTCCAGGCGCCCTCCTCCGGGCGGGGGCTCGTCGTTCCCATCATCCAGCTAGGTCTCGCGATGTCAGTGATGACTGCGGGCGTCGCCCTCCGCCGAGCTCAAGCCAACCTCTCTCACCGCTCCTCCGCAGGGCAAGGTACCAGTGGTCGACTCTACACTATAGGAAGAGAGGATGCTCCCCCGCTCTCGATGCCGGAACGGGCAACTCAATACACCTACCTCATCGATAGCCTCCGAGCCCACCGCACGCTCGTCGGGATAAGCAGCCCGGGCACGACCATCGGACTTGGAACGGTGACTCCACTTACAACGGAGTGCGGTGCATGCTCTCTCGGGAGTCCCCCACTCCCGTGGCATATCGTTCCCACGTCACACTTCTTTGTCTCGGCCGACTCATTTCAGGCACTGGGTATCGAGTTGCACGACGGGCGGCTGCTCCAAGACTCCGACCGATGGGGGACTGAACCCGTCGTCGTGGTGAACCGCGCCCTGGCACTGGATCACTTCGAGCGCGGGGATGCCGTCGGACGGCGTCTCAAGCTCGGCACCGATCGCATGACGTGGCATCAGGTTGTAGGGATTGTTGAGGATGGGTCGCCCACCGGGCTCGGTCCATCACTTCAACCGGCGTACGCCGTCTATGCCAGCGTGCTCCAACATCCCCCAGGTGGAATTGAAATCCTTCTCCAACCCGACCGAGGCATATCACCCGATGACGTCTCCAGAATGTTGAATCGACCAGTCGGCACGATCATCTCCCGGTCGATGGAGGAGGTCGCCTCAACCGAAGCTGATCGCATTGCCTGGTTTGGACGGTGGTTCCTGATGGAAGGCGTAGCGCTATTTCTCCTTGCGGTAGGGGGTACCTTCATCACCATGACTTTGTGGGTTCGGTCGCTCCGGGGAGAGATCGGTATCCGACGGGCGATGGGCGCCAGCCGGGCCGCGATCTATCGCTACATCTCCGTACGTGCGCTTGGAGTGGGGTTGGCGGGAACTGCGATGAGCCTCTGGTTTGGACCAGGCCTCTGGGCAGCCCTCCCGGCGCTCGTCCCCAATGTGCCGGCCTGGGATTGGTCGGTGTTGTGGAAGCTCAGCCTGCTGCTCGCAGGGGTCACGATGGTGGGTGCGGCTATTCCAACCTACGCCTTGCTCCGTCACCCACCGGCTACGCAAACCGATCCGTAGCGTCCCAGCCGTCCTACCCGCCCGAACGCGCTACCGACTCATGCCAGAATTCCGACGGACCCGACCGCATCCCGGCCATGTCTGGGGTGTACCCTGCGCATTTGGCGGCAGAACGCGCTGGGTACGCGGCACCCGTTCCGGATCCTCGGACGCTTGGTAGGCGAGCATCGCGGCAAGGGTTGCGTTGTTCTTGAGATCATCGAAGATGATCTTGTCGAACGTGTCCCGGTTGGTATGCCAGGTATATTGCCGGTAATCAGGATAGTTGGATTGCAGACGGAACCCTGGTGCCCCACGGCAGATGAACGACATATGATCGCTGCCTCCCCGCTCAGGGACCCCGGGCACATCGAGCTCGATATGTTGGGTGATGGCCCGGGGAATCTTGCTGAACCATCGCCCGAAGTGCTCACCCGCCCCGGTGAATCCCATCATCCGGATATACTCGATACGCCAGGTGCCGTTATCTTGATTAAAGGCGGCCTGCAGACCGTTGATGACCTCGGGATGGTCCTCCGCGAAGGCGCCCGAGCCCACCAACCCTAACTCTTCACCACCCCAATGCCCCACGAGAATCGTTCGCTTGGGGTTCGGATAGGCCAGCTTCAGAATCCGCATCGCCTCCATCATGGTCAGGGTACCCGTCCCATTGTCCGTCGTACCGGAGGCGCCATCCCAGCTATCGAAGTGGGCGGACAACACCACGTACTCGTCGGGCTTCTCGCTTCCCCGGATCTCGCCCACGACGTTGAACACCGGCCGTTCACCGAGAAAGGCGGCCCGGGCATCGAGCCGCACCCGCGGTCCTTGCTCATGTTCCGCGAGTCGCGCGATGAGACCGTAGTCCTCACAACTGAGGTCGAGCGACGGGATCCCCCGGGTCCACGAACTGAAGACCTTGGTCACTCCCCAGCCAGCCGACCAGGTCGAGGTGAGGACCCCCACGGCACCGGCCTGCTCGACCGCAGCCGCCATCCGGCGGGTTCCGCCCGCCAAAGCCATCCGGGTATTCCAGGCCTGAAGTCCGGCGGCTCGATCCGCCTTCATCCGCTCCACGGATTCCGGGGTGGCAAGCCGTTCCCAATTCTCGTCGGGACGGCAGGTTGGCTGGGGAAAGGAGAGAGCAACGAACTTGCCCCTTACCGATGGAAGCCACGCGGTGAAATCCTCGGCCGAGGCAAAAGCGGGAGGAATCACCACATCCCCTTCCACCGGGGTTTCGGTGCCGACGCTCCAACTCAATATGGTCCCCTCTAACGTGCGCTTCCGAGGGGCGACGAGGTCGAGATGCGTGTGTCCCCGGTCCCACGCCATCCAGGTCCCGTACTGTTCCGTCCGGGCCGGAATCCCCCACGCTTCGTACTGCTTGAGGGCCCAACCAATTGCCGCCTCGTGTCCTGGGGACCCGGTCAACCGCGGGCCGATCGAGTCGAAAAGCACCTGGGCGAGGCGATAGACCTGGGACTTGTCGGTCATCCCCTCATCCCAGATCCGCTGAATCACCGGATCGCTGGTGGGGAAATCCTGCGCAGCAAGGGAGATCGTGGGGGACAGCATCAGGAATGGCACAGCGATTGAAAGATAGGAAACGACCTTCACGGGAACCCTCGCATGCAGAGTGGATGAACATTCGGAGTTGACCAGAAACTACCCGCTGCAACCGTCCGACACAAAATCACCCCTCCCAGTTCGACCGCACTCCGGTGGAGTCGTCTCAGTGATACTCTTCTGGCCGCACGAAGTGGAGTGCTTCGCTCGGCAAGGCTCCAGAACCGACCCACGGCATCGGGCATCACCTGAAACGCACGAGCCGACGCACCTCGTCGATCAGGGCTGGTGGCACGGTTCCGGGACGGGATCGGCCCGACACACGGGGGTCGGACGCGTATCCACAATGCGAAGTGCGAGGAGGGTCCCTGCGCGCCCCATGTCGGTGTTGAGGAGGGTCGCGGCAACGTTTGCCACAGCCCCCGGCTCGCTGATTACCGGCATGAGGATCGCATTCCCGCCTACGGCGGCGGCCTTCTTTCGCATCGCCTTTGACATGCTTTTCCGTGTCGTCGTTCTTCACCCTCTCCACACCCTTCAGGACGTATTCGAGCACCGGAACAGGCCACGATCTCTTCATAGCAGGCTGGTAGGAAAATCGCCGCTTGCTATTCACATGAGTGTTCGGAAGACCACGAGAATCTTGACTTGTTCGCTCGACCAAAGGGTTCTAGCCCTTTGAGAAGAAACTGGGAACGGGAAAGAAACCTTCATGTCGCATTCACCGTGCTCTTAGCTCCTTCATCGTAAATAAGTTCCACCTTCAACATCGGGATACGAAGGTGACAACTACAAGACCCGGGGAGGATCCGTCCCGCCGTTCGTTCCTGAAGCGAGTCACCGCGTTCGGGGCCACGATCATGGCGGCGGTAATCGGCATCCCGGCGATTCGGGCTTTCCTATCCCCAGCCTTTCGTCGGCTGGCGCCAACGCGCTGGATCAAGGTGGGTGAAGCTGCCCAGATCGAGCCCGGTGTACCGATCCGTTTTGACTTCTCCGAAACGATAGACGATGCCTGGGTCGAGACCCGTGCCCTTCGGGGCGTGTGGCTGTATACAGAAGACGGAGACGAATTCACAATCTACAATGGCCAGTGTACCCATCTGGCTTGTAGCTACGCCTATGAAGAGGAAAGAGGGGTTTTCCACTGTCCCTGCCATCACGGCCTGTTTGATCTGAAGACCGGTGCCGTGCTTGGCGGCCCACCCCCTCGTCCGCTCGACACTCTCGAGACGAAAATCGAAGACGAATACCTGTATGTGGCCTACCGGACCTTCCGGGCAGGTATCCCCGACAAGATCGCCGTGGGTTGAGGCCCGATCATGTCGCTCGTCAGTTGGCTCGATCGACGGATGGACTTGGCGTCAATCAAGCGAACCCTCCTCGACCGCGAAGTCCCGGATCGGCTAACGTGGTGGCACACCCTTGGGAGCGCCGTCCTCACGGTCTTTCTGGTGCAGGTGGTCACCGGCATCGTCTTGGCCACCTTCTACTCGCCCTCGCCGGAACACGCCTACGACAGTATCCGCTATATCGGAACCCAGGTGGGCAGCGGGCAACTCCTTCACGGTATCCATCACTGGGCAGCCAGCGCGATGGTCATTCTCGTCTTGGCCCATATGATCCGGGTCTTTTCCATGGGGGCCTACAAGTTCCCCCGCGAAGGCAACTGGGTCCTGGGTGCTGGGCTCTTCGTGGTCGTGTTGGGATTCAGTTTCACTGGGTACCTCCTGCCCTGGGATCAGAAAGCGTACTGGGCCACCGCAGTGGGAACGAGCATTGCGGGTACCACTCCGGTGGTAGGATCACTCCTCCTCTCCGTTCTGCGCGGCGGAAGCGAGCTTGGTGCCGCTACGCTGAGTCGGTTCTACGCCCTCCATGTCTTGCTGTTTCCGGCGTTGCTGATCGGAATCGTCCTGCTGCATCTTGCCCTCGTCATTCGGCAGGGGATTGCCCCCCGTACCAAAGCGCTGGAGGATGGCGCCCCCGATCGCACCACCGACGTGGCTTATCCTGAGTACTATCACACAGCCTACGCGGAGACCAAGCGAGGCGGGGTCCGGTTTTTCCCTGAAATCATCGCGAAAGATGTCATTGTATCGACGATCGTGGTCGTGCTCATCGTGCTCTTTGCACTCGCCTTTGGAGCGCCACTTGATCCGCCGGCCGACCCAACCGATACGGCGTATGTCCCAACGCCGGAGTGGTATTTCCTGCCGCTCTATCAGTTGCTCAAGATGGTTCCCGGCTCTTTCGAGAGCGTCGTAGCATTCGGCGTCCCTGCGGCACTCTTGCTGATGGTCTTTGCGCTGCCGTTCTACGACCGAGGGAGTAAGCGGACTCTTCGCCACCGCCCTATTGCGATGGCCTCGTTGACCATCGTACTCGGCGGATCGGCCTTCCTTCTGGGAGCGGCCATGCGCGAGGCAGGGCCCGGTATTCCCCCAGAGGTCGGACGGCCACTGACTTCTGCTGAACGGGCGGGGCGCGCGTTATTCCGGTCGCAGAAATGCAACGATTGCCACGTCGTCATGGGTGAGGGTGGCGACCAAGGGCCTGAGCTGACGGAGATTGGACTGCATCACTCGGCCGCGTGGCTCCACAGCTTCCTGGAAGCCCCGTCGCGATTCCGCGGCGACACCACGGAGATGTCCGCGTTTGGACCGCCCACACTTTCACATCAAGAGATCGAAGAACTCGCTCAGTATCTCACATCTCTGCGCGGCACAGCCGGTCCCGATGTCGAGCCACAGATCAATGACACTTTTCCCGATCCTCCGGTTCCTAGGTAAGGGAAGGAGGAGGAATCGCATACGCAGCTCGATGGCATGCATGAACCCGCCCAGTCGAACTGTCGGTGATTGCTGATTGGACCGCATAACCAAGGAGATCGTCATGTTCATCTCATCTGCCCTCTTTTCTCTCACGCTGCTGGGGAGTGGTGCGAATGCAAACGCCACTTCTCGTAGCACGCTTCCCGCGTGGGCGCGTCGGTACAATGTGAATTGCTCCCACTGTCACTCGCCTGCCGTGCCTCGCCTGAACGCGACCGGTATCCGCTTTCGGTGGGCGGGATATCGGATGCCCGAGGACATCGGTCAGCCGGTCGATGTCGAGCGAGTCCAGAACTACATCGCCTTCCGCGGCCGTATGCGATACGACTTCGCCAAAACGGAAGGCGAATCCGTGTCGGAGAATTCCTTCAGCTTCCACGACGCCACGTTGTTCTACTCCGGGCCGTTCGGGAAGAACTTTGGCGCCTTCTTCGAAATCGAGCGGGAAGCGTCGGATGACATCGGCCTCACGGCCCAGGTTATTGGCGCATGGGGGACCGAGCAATCGTTCGGTGGCTTCCGGGCTGGTGAGATGCACTGGATATTGAGTGAGGGCCTCGCTGGCTTTGATCGACCCACCGGCATCAATCGACCGACACCCGTCAGTGACAAGGTGACCGACGGCGTGCCCTTCCGGTTTCGCAAGAACCAAGTTGGGGTCGAAGGGTATTACGTCACCGGCAAAAACAGAATCTCGGTCCAGGTCCTCAACGGCATCGATGTGAACGGATCCGGCGGCGGGAGCGATCCGGATACCAAGAAGGACTTCGTTGTAGCTGATCAGGTCCTTCTGGATGAGGCGGGCTCAGGGATTACGGCGGTCGCCTACTACGGTTCACTTGAGGGGCTCGAGCCACTTTCACCAAACGAGACCTCACACTACTGGCGGCTCGCGCTATCGGCCAACAAGTACATCGATAACCTTGAGGTGTCCGGTACCGTGGTGTATGGCAAAGATACCGACCTCCCCGTCGTTACCAACGGTCGGTTTGGGAGTTCAACAGCCAAAGGAGTTGGCTATTGGGTCTATGGAGGCTACACCTTCCGACCGACTGGAGATGAGGCGGATGCTGGTACGCCGCTTACCTTGTTCAGTCGCTATGAATACACCGACCAAAACACCAGTATTGACAATAATGCGAACCGCAGATGGGTCGGCGGCTTCGTTCTCCCGGTGAACCTGCCAGAGTATCTCCGGCTCGCGCTGGAGTACTCGCTGGACCTCCCTCAGGGGAACGCGCCAAACACACATGGCCTCGTGGCAGAGATGATGCTTAACTTCTAATAGGTAGGTTCCCTCTGTCGTGCCCGTCGCACACTGCGGCGGGCCGGCGCCGGATGGGTCGCAAGAGAGGAATTATGAAGATCAGAATGTTTGGCATCGGTGTGCTTGCAATGAGCACACTCCTCGCCTACCCCCTTCAAGCCCAGCAGTCAGAGGGGCAGGCGATGTACCGCGAGGAGTGCAAGTCATGTCACGGTATTAACGGTACCCCCCCTGCCCGGGAACGTGCCAAATACAAGAAACTACGTACTCTTGGCGATTCCGGGTTTGTATCGGCGCTCTCGGTTGACTCGATTGTGACGATCCTGACGAACGGGATCGACAAGAACATGAAGTCGTTTTCGAGCAAGCTGACAACGGCTGAGATGCGTCAAGTGGCTACCTACGTGAAGGAGCTCGCGGCAAAACTGGAGGCACGAAAGAAGTAGCCCTCGACGATCGCTCACAGCATTCTTGAACTGGCCCGCCTCTTTCCTTGGTGGGCCGGTCTGCATGTCCCAAGTGCCTGCCCGAGGTTCAACTTCGCACCAAGCGAGTGCATGCTCAGGCAATGGCAATCGGTTAGCGGGAGGAGTCGATGAGCCTCGTCTTGTGAGAGACCAACCGAACCGCTGCTGTCACCGTGAGGACCACGGTCAACCCGAACGTCCAGCCAGCCGAGCTCGAGACGGGTCGGCTCCAGTCTAACACTCTTGCGACATGGACGAGATAGACTGCGATGGCGTTTCCTGCAGCGGACGAGTATTCCCGCCGGAGCACCACCGGCCAAGTGGTCCGGTGTGTCGAACGGCGCCAGTGCCAGGACCGGGGAAGGAGGGCCGGGGTCAGGGCGGCCCACTGGCGGTGGGCTTCGCCGAACGTCCGGTGGAGGAAGGCGTCCTCCATCAAGATGATGGGACCGTATAGGGCCAACCCGAGCGCACCGGTTCCGGCCACGATCCACCAGGACGCCGATATCACGGCAACACCAATCCAGGCAACCAGATTGGCCAGATAGAGTGGATGCCGGACCAACGCGTACCACCCCCTGGTGTTGAGGGCATCGGCGATCTGGCGCCTTCGATTCCGCCCGGATGTACCCGGGAGGCTCCCGGCGACGACGACAACGCGAAGCAGCATTCCGAGAGTCACCAGGGTGAGGCCGCTGAGGTCGGCGGCCAGGCCCGGGATACTCCCGCCGAACGGCCCCCGAGCCACGACATAGGTCGCCCCGACCACAGCGAGAAGAACGATGCCTGACAGCGGTCCTCTCCAACGAAACAGCCACCGACCGACGGGTTCGATGCTAGATGGCGTCTTCATGGGCTCGCTCGGAGCATCGGCGGACCACCCCGATCAGCGCGATCGCGATACCACACGACGGCAAGGACCCGATCACGCTGTCACTCCCAGCGAAAGACCTTGGTGGACAGACCGGTACATACCCCAAAGATGAGAATGAGTGCCACCACACTCACCCAGTGCGCACCCCAACCCGCACCGTCCCATACTCCCTGCATGAGGGAAACCGCGTGTGTCGTAGGGAGCCCGTAAGCCACCACCCGAATCGCCGGTGGGAGCTGTTCAAGAGGAAAAAACAGACCGGACACGGCGATCATCGGGTAGAGGAGTCCCGTTCCGATCGGCTGAGCAAACCGCGCGGTAGGAACCAGACTGGCAATGACGAAGCCGAGCGACAGGATACTGACCGTGCTGAGCAGAAGGGCGGCGGTAAAGCTGAGTAGGTCCACATCCATAGCGCCCGGAAGGAACCTCCGACCTACCAGAGTAAGTAGCGCCAAGCCGACCACCGTCAATACGAGTTTTACGAAGACATGTGCGCCCAGGATCGTGACCGGCGATAATGGCGTGGCGCGAAGACGCTTGAGGAATCCTCCCTCTCGATAGAGCGAAATAATGGCCACGAGAGACACCGCTGCACCAAGAGCGATAAAAAGGGCGGCGAGAATCGGAAGGTTGAAAGGCGCTTCCCCCATAGCCTCATTCCCGAGCGTTCTGGATCCCTGTGCCCGCCCCAGCACGATGAAGATGATGACCGGAATCCCAAGGCTCCCGATCACACCCAACGGCTCTCGAAGGAACACCTTGGTTTCCACCCAGGTCAGCTTCCAGAAACCTCGCAGCATCTCGCCTAGTCCCTGAATCCGTGGCCGGTAAGCTTCAAGAACACCTCTTCCAGGGTTGGGGTTTCGGTCCGAAACCCTTTGATCCGGATCGATTGATGGGCAATCGCATTGATGACGTCTGTTACGAAGTCTTCGCCCTCGCCCCGCAGCGTGTAGGTGGATCCATTGTGTTCTACACTCGTAACCGCTGGTACACTCTGCACCCGCTCGGCGACATCAGGCTCGTCACTGGTGAAGATGACGCTTCGCTCCGGACAATGCTTTGCCACCAGTGCGGCCGGAGTTCCAATCTCGATCAGTTCACCATGCTCGATAATCCCTACACGATCGCACAAGCGTTCCGCTTCCTCCATCAGGTGCGTGGTCAGGAAGATTGTGGTCCCGCGATCCCGAATGTGCCGGATCAGGTCCCAAATGGCGTGGCGAGCTTGGGGATCGAGTCCGGTGGTCAGCTCGTCAAGAAAAAGCACCTCTGGACCATGAATCAACGCAAGCGCAATGAACAACCGCTGCTTCTGCCCTCCCGAGAGGTTCACGAACCAAGCATTGCGTTTGGCATTGAGACCAAGTTGGCTGAGGAGCACGTCGGTGTCGGCCACCTCGGCGTAAAGCGACGCCCAGAGGTCCACCGCCTCCCAGACCTTGATTCGCTTCTGGAGGTGCGCTTCCTGATGCTGGACCCCTATTCGGGTCCGTAGCTCGGCGGCGTCTCGCTGTGGATCCAGACCGAGGACGGTGATCTGGCCCCGATCCGGTCGTCGTAATCCCTCCACACACTCCATAGTCGTGGTTTTTCCAGCTCCGTTCGGACCAATCAAACCAAAGATCTCACCCGGCTGGATGTCGAAGGAGACATCCTTCACGGCGACGGTCGATCCGTAGCGTTTTCCCAGATGGGATACAGTCATGACGGGAGACGGCATGCCTAAAGGTACCGTGGCGACGCTACCGGCTCAAAATAGCTCATCGTGACTAGCTGTTAATTGTTAGTCGAGACTCGAAGTCCATTGGGCGAGGATCATACCTATTGACCGGTATCAACGGAGAGCCGACGGTACGGCACGGGGGTTGACCCTTCTGCTCGCAATTGGGCCTCCCTCCAGGGCACGGTCCTGTGGGGAGGACGGCCGAGGGATCATCACCAATGCTAGTCATTCTCTAGTTGCCACGACGCCAATCACCTACCTACTATTCGACTCCCCTTATTTTGGAACAGAGGATTCCATGGGAGGGGAGACACCGCCCTGTCGACAATCCTAAAGGATTCTTCAGAACCACTTCATCAAAACCCGATCCTCGTCCAGTACGCTTGAGTCTTGCGTACCAGTAAAGGTACCCACCCTGAAAGGGGCCCGTAGATTGTCCTCGTCCCGCACACAGCGACGTTTACTCCATTGGGTCAACCGACGCTCACTGATTGCCCCATCGGGAATCCCTCGCAGGGCCTCGGCCCCGTGACCGCGATCCCACCGCTACCGCCGATCATCCAGGGTGGAATGGGAGCTGGGGTCTCCGACTGGCGGCTGGCCCGAGCGGTCGCATCCAAAGGACAGTTAGGGGTCGTCTCCGGCACTGCGCTCGACATTCTCCTGGTCCGTCGGCTCCAGGACGGCGACCCCGGCGGCCATATGCGACGTGCGATGGGAGCATTCCCTCTTCCCGGTGTCGCTGACGACGTCCTGCGACGGTATTTCCGTCCCGAGGGACGTGCACCAGGAACACCATACAAGATGCTCCCGGCCTACAAGCAGGTGATGAGTCAACGCCGGCAGTTGGTGAGCGTCATCGCCGCCTTCGTCGAAGTGTACTTGGCAAAAGAGGGACACCAGGGACTGGTGGGCATGAACCTCCTTACCAAGATTCAGATTCCTACCCTGCAGTGCCTCTACGGCGCGATGCTGGCTGGCGTCGATGTCATCTTGATGGGGGCCGGCATCCCCCGAGACATCCCGGCTGTGCTCGATGACCTCGCGCAGCATCGTGCAACTACCCTACGGTTCGAGGTCCAGGGTCTTTCGTCCGACCGGAAGGAGTTCCTCTCGGTTGATCCGAAGGAACTTTGGTCCCCTGGCCCCATCCCCACGACTCCGCTTCTCCGCCCACAGTTCCTGGCCATCATCGCCAGTAACTCTCTGGCGACGATGTTGGCGCGCAAAGCCAGTGGTCGGATCGATGGTTTTGTCATTGAAGGCCCGACGGCGGGAGGGCACAACGCTCCCCCACGTGGGACGACCCAGCTGAACGACCAGGGAGAACCCCGGTATGGCGATCGGGACGTCGTCGATCTTGAGAAGATTGCCGAACTCGGCCTCCCATTTTGGATCGCCGGTGGAGCCGGACGTCAGGGACGTCTACGGGAATCCCAAGCGGCAGGGGCAGCCGGCATCCAAGTCGGGACGCTCTTTGCCTACACCGATGAGTCGGGACTTGCCGAGCCCCTGAAACGGGCGATTCTGGCGCACGTGGCAAAGGGCGAGGTGAAGGTGGTGACAGACCCGCGTGCCTCGCCCACGGGCTACCCCTTCAAGGTGGTTCACTGGCCGAGTGCACCGGGTGTGGGCGAAGGATTTCGGGATCGCCTCTGCGACCTCGGTGCCCTACGGGTACCATATCTCACCCCCGAGGGCACTATCGGATTCCGTTGCGCCGCTGAGCCGGTTGACCTCTACATGAAGAAGGGTGGGAAAATAGAAGACACCATCGGCCGGCAGTGCATCTGCAATGCGCTCACGGCTGATATCGGGCAGGCCCAAGTCCGTCCCGATGGAAGGGTAGAACCTCCGATAGTGACGAGTGGAGACGACCTCGAGTCAATCGGGGTATTCCTGGCAGGCCGCACACGTTACACCGCAAGCGACGTTCTGGACTTCCTACTCGCCTAACGCCCGAACTCCGGGTACGGGCACCCCAGTGGGTTGAATCGCAAGGGATGAGTGTGGCCCAAGGGGTCACAATCGTTACCTTGCAAGATGCCTCCCACGACTCGAACAAGAACCTTGGCCTTCGGGCCTTTCTCCCTTGAAGAGGGCAGCCTGCTTTTGCGGCGCGGTTCCGAGGTGATCCCACTTGCCCCGAAACCGGCCTTCGTTCTGTGGACCTTGGCAACACGAGCAGGACAGATGGTGACCCGATCCGAGCTGTATCGGGAGGTCTGGCCCGATACGATCGTCGAGTACGATCAGGGACTGAACACCTGTCTCCGGAGTATCCGGGCAGCCCTGGGGGATGATGCGCGTCATCCGATTTGGATCCAGACGATCCCACGTCGCGGATACTGTTTCCTCGCTGAAGTCGTCGAGGGGACACCTCCCCCCATTGCCCCTGTTCGCAAGACCCGGGTCGATCGGGAAGGTGGGCCGAAGTGGTGGCGTGCAGCGACCGTCATCGTCGTGCTTGGGGTTGTCGCCATCGCTGTGTCGGACCACACCGGTCGGGGGCGACGGCCTCGAGAGGTCACGGCGAGTGCGGTCATCCGAGATTATCGTCTTGGTGACCAGTTTCTCAGCTTCGGGACCTGGGAGGGAGCAAAGAAAAGCATCCCATACTTCGAGGCCGCGGTCGCGTCGGATTCGGCCTTCGTGCCCGGGTACATCGGGTTAGCCCTGGCACATCTGACCTTAGGCGACTCACGCGAGGCTCGCGACCATGCGAGATATGCCGTCGCCCTCAACCCTACATCACCCTCCGCACAACTCGCCCTGGCCCGAGTTGCGTTCACCAAGGACTGGGATTTCCCAGTCGCCGAACGCGCCTACACTGCCGCGCTCCATCTGGCACCGAACTGGGGTCCGGTCCACCATTGGCTCGCGTACTTTCGATCGGCTCAGGGCCGCCACGAGGAGGCCCTCGCCCACGCCAACCGCCTGGTGGAGGTCGACCCCATATCCGCCGCCTCCTACCAAGTACTCGGTTGGATAAAATACCGCTCCGGCGATTTCGAGGGGGCACAGTTGGCCTGCGAACGCGCAGTTGAATTGTCGTCGCCGGGCACCGCGCGTGGCGGGTGGCTCTGCCTCGCAAGCGTCGCCCTAGCCGCGGGCGACACTGCCGTGGCTGCCAGGTCCGCCCTGCGGGTCATGTTCGCGGACGGCATCCCCCCACCCTCACTGCGACAGCCGACCACCCCAGCCCCCAAACAGATCTTGACCGTGTATTTCGAGTGGCTCAAACGAGGCTCTGCGGCGTTCGATCAACCTGCGGCTGACCCCTATGTTCAAGCACTGGCCGCCGCCCTCATGAATGACAAGGACGCGGTGTTCGAAGGGTTGGTTCGGGCAGTCCAAGAACGTAACCCACTCGTCGTCGCCGTAGCCGTCGAACCCCGATTCCGGCCTCTCCGGCATGATCCACGATTCCGGTCACTCATCCGCGAGATCGGCCTCCCGGAATCCGCCGCCCCTGGCGGATAGCCACCTGGTCAGGCCGACCCGCCATCGACCAAGGTTTGTCATTCGTCACTGTGCGAAATAGAGCCACCTCTGTCCTTACGCTCGCATCTGGGCACGGCCCTGAGCGAACTCTGAGGCAAGCCTGAAACTTCACTGAAGGCTGTGTTGATCGCCTCCCCCCCGACGTCTAGTCCGTGTTGATCAGCCCACATACTGGTTGGCGTGCATGATCAGGCCAAGCGATGGGCAGGGGTCAGGATGCTAACTTCGGAGGAGAATCGCTATGCGGGTGATGGAAGCGCGCCCAACTGGTTTGGTACTGATTGCAATACAACTATTGGTCTTGCATGGTTGTGGAGGGGGAGGAAGTACCGGTCCGGGGCCGGAGCCCAATCCGCAAACGGTGGCGACCGCTACGGTAGGAGCGTTAAGAGACCAGGACAACAAGGGTGACGGAAGAGACCTGCAGGCGGTCATACTGCGTCCGGGCAACCCTGCGGGCATCCAGGAAATGCGTGCAATTGTCGTCTCGAGTGCGAGCGGGTTGAACCTCGCCGGAGCTGTCGCCGCACCGGTCACATCGTACGTCATCGTTCCCGCAGGGAACGGGACCGTGACCGTAGGATTCCAAGCCACCACCAGCGACGCCAGCGGACAGCCGATCGTTCCGGGCGGAAGCTATGTCGTCTACGTGCTCAGTGTGGCTGTGAACGGGTCCACCTCGAGTCTCTCTGCGCCCTCCGTGTCGGTCACTCTCACCGTCACCGACCTCGTCCGAACCTTGACCAGCATGATCTCGGCCGGAACCGGTGGTCTTGATGTCGATGCCGCCGGAAACATCTATCTCGCCGATTTCGGGGCCAGCCTCGGGGGGACACCCGGCACGCGGGTCTTACGGATCACCCCCGCCGGGGAGGCAAGTACCTTTGCCACCGGTCTCCTGGGGGCATCTGGAAATGTGTTCGACTCTCAGGGAGTCCTCGTCCAATCGAGCATCGCCGGGGGGCGAGTTGATCGCATCTCTCCCGACGGCACCGTTTCACCATTTGCCACTGGCTTGCGCCAGCCCGTCGGGATTGCGGTCGTTCCAGGCGATACCCTCTTCGTCGTGAACTGTGGAGATAGGAGCATCGATCGCATCACGCCGGATGGCACTCGAAGTGCTTTCGTCTCCGATCCACTCCTCAACTGCCCCAATGGAATCACGCACGCCAGCGACGGAAACTTTTACGTCGCCAATTTTAACGACGGACAAGTACTCCGGGTTACGCGAGCCGGGGCTGTGACGATCCACGCGACACTTCCCGGTGGGAACAACGGGCATATCCTGTTCGGGAACGGGGTGCTGTATGTCGCCGCGCGGGGCGGCAATCGCATCTATCAAGTAGGACTCAATGGAACCACACGTGTCTTGGCTGGCACCGGGGTGCGCGGGTTGGACGATGGAGCCGCCCTTGACGCCACCCTGTCACTGACCAATGACATCGCCCTGAGTCCTGATGGCAGGATCCTGTACTTCAATGATGTAGGGCAGACGACTCAGAGTACCCAAGTGATTTCGCCTACTGCTCTTCGAATGATCATTCTTGACGCAAGCCGCTGAGGGATCGCCATGACGCTACGACATTTCACCGCTCCCGCATGGACACCGACGAAGCGCAACGTGATGTCGGTTCTCAGTCACGGCCGACGATGTGGCACCCTAAGTGTTGTCCTTGGGATGCTAGGGTGCGGTGGTGGGGGGACGACTTCGCCGCCGATGCAGTCCGCGATGCTCCGATTCACCTCCTCGCCTCCCACCTCGGTGGATCACAATCGTCCCTATGCCTATACCCCTACTATTTCAAACAATGGGACCACGGCGGTCACCTTCTCGGTCACGGGGCCACCCTGGCTCCGCATAGACAGTCTTCAGGGAAGCCTCTCGGGAATCGCAGGGTGGGACAATGCCGATCGAGCCTTTGCCGTTCGCTTCACCGCCACCAATGGGGTGCAGACCGCCGTACAGAACTTTCAAGTTGCCGTGTCGCGGGGGGAGATCATCTGTGATCAAGGGTTCGTGCCGGTGGCCGAATCTCCCTACGTTCTGCCGTTCGCCGTGAACCAAACCGTGCGCGTCTCTCAAGGCAACTGTTTTGCGGCTGGTGGACACAACCTCACCTTTGCATATGACTTCGCCCTCGAGATCGGGGATACGGTTCGGGCAGCCCGCGCAGGAATGGTCATCATTGTCAATGAGAGTTTCCTCGATACCGATCGAGCCTCCGGCCGGGAGAATAACGTTTTCGTTCAGCACGCTGACGGCACAGTGGTACGGTACACCCACTTGACTACCAATGGAGCCTTAGTGGAAGTCGGTGACCGCGTGATTCAGGGCCAGGCTATCGGTCTTAGTGGAAATAGTGGTGCCACTGGCGGCTTCCCCCATCTCCATTTTGCCGTCTATCGTGCCCCCGGCAACTTCACCCGGAAGTACTCCTTGCCGGTCACGTTTCGCAACGCGGAAGGTCCCCTGAGTCAACTCGGCGAACCTCGCACCAACCAATCATACCGAGCATTGCCGTTCGTCCCCGACGGACGCTAAGCCGTCGTTCTGGCATCGATGCCAAGGAGTAGGCAGCCCGGGATTATTCGTGGTGTCGTGGTGCACGTCCTGCTCCCACCTACTCTGGGCGTGACCTAAAGCGTTGGGGTGTATCCCATGACTTGCCCAGCGCCAATGCTGGCTGGTGGTCAACACCATCGCCATACGGCATCCTCACCTGCATTAACAGCCCCACAGCCGCTGGGACTTCCCTGACGACCGTCCGCTCGGCTACATCCCATCCACATCACAATAGAAGGTGAGCCCATTCATCTCGGGATCAAAGAAGGCGAACTCACGTGTTCCCCAAGGGGTTTCCCGCAATGCCGTCCGTTCGTGAAAAACGCCCGCTTGCCGATACTCATCGAACAGATCCTGAATGGCCGACACGACGAATCGAAGCATCGGTCGTTCTACGGCTTCCCACTCCACGGGGTCGTGCCATTGGAGATGTAACTCGACCTGGTCGCGGCGGAGCACCGCATAACGTGGGCCTGCTGGCACGTCCTGCCCGACAAGAACAAATCCGAGTTTCTCGACGTAGAAGCCAATCGAGGCATCGACATCCCGTGAAGGCAAAACCGGGTTAACCGCCTGCAGTGTTGCTCGAGACATAGCAGACTCCCATTGGCGACCAACTGTCGGCGACTCCCCGACGCGCGTTGGGCGTGGGGGGGGAAAGACCGCTGGGGACCTCGGCTTGCCAATATCCCCAGTCGGGCCTACACCACGTGACGGGTTGAGCTTGGTTATGGCTTGGCGAGAGCCATATTTGCACTGTAGACCTGATCCGAATGGTTTCCGTAGTACTTGAGAAACAAGGTGGTCCCTTCATCGAAGGCTTTTCGCTCCGGCGTTCCTTCCTTCGGGATGTTCGTCTCGAACCAATCGGCACACTCCTGGCAGGGCGCGTTGATCGCATCCCAGTTAGCGTACTCGGCTACGATCGCGACGTCGCTTGCATCCGAGCCATAAAAGTGCTGGAGGATACGATAGGAAAGGACGTGGGGGTTTATCCTTGCCGGCGCGACCATCCATTTTTCCATATGGTTCATGACCTTCTGCCGATCGGCACCGAGGGGAACGTGAAAGCTGCTGATCGTGACGACTCGGAGTTCCGGAGTGGCAGCAGGTGCCGCTTGAGCTGCGGCGGTGGACGCGGCGGAGACAGCAACAGCAATGGTGGCGAACACCAGCAACCGAGAGGCGCGTGACATTCAATCTCCATGTGGTAGGGGGTCGCAAACGTAGCACCAGGCGGTTAGCGCGCAAGGCGCACCTCCTGCTATCTCATTGATGAGATTCATGCATGTGGTTCTCCCGCCCCCATCACTCCAGGTATTGACGGACCAGTCGTCGACCGACGTATACCCCAACTGCTGTGCCGACCACACTCACTATGAAGGCGGTCATAACCCCGAGCACGCTCCCAAGCCACCATCCCAACCACCCCCCAATGGTGGCTCCAATCAACGCCAAGAGCTTGGACATAGCGTATCATCACCTATCAGGGCGTGCTGTGTTCCGCATGTTTCCCAACACGACGACCATCATCGACGAGCTGTTTTTGGACAGTAACCTATCGCGCGTGTGCCTACGACAGCATACGCCGTGGTCTCGGGACTAACTCGCCCCCACAGTTGGGGCAGATGTCCGTCATCTGTTCGGCACACTCGAGACAGAACGTACATTCGTAGCTGCAGATGGCAGCTGCATCGTCAAGGGCTAACGCTTGTCCACATCGTTCGCATACCGGCTTCATCGCGAGTGTCATCGCTAAGAGCCTCCAAGCATGCCGGGTGACGGTATAGTGTCTGTATTGCCGATATCGTAGATGACCTTCCAGGTGCCATCGGGCTGGTACCGCCAGAGGGTCACATAGTTTCCCGTCTCCACCGCGGTCCACGCGCCGAGAGTGTCCCTGACTTGCAAGGCCCACCGTCCGGTCGTGTATCCTAAATCGCCACTGCCGGCCATGTCGACGTCGGTCGG
>JAJCZW010000125.1 GCA_029262155.1 Gemmatimonadota bacterium | reverse complement strand
TGGGAGGCGCCCGCACTAACGCCGCCGCCATGTATCGTTGGCTCATGGGCTCCAGGCCAGGGCGGTCGGCTGCTGCTCATGGCCGGAGCACTCACTCACCTCCCACCTTCCTTGACACGCTATAACATATAGCGTTATAATGCCTACCGTGATACGGTCCTTCGCCGACTCCGCCACTGAGGATCTCTTCAACGGGGTCGACTCCCGCCGTGCTCGAAAGGCCTGCCCGATCGGTCTGTGGCCTGTTGCGCGCCGGAAGCTGGATCAACTGAACCGGGTACTTGACGTCGCAGAACTCCGGATCCCTCCCGGCAATCGTCTTGAGGGCCTCCGCGGGCATCGCCAAGGCCAATACAGTATCCGCATCAACCAACAGTACCGGATCTGTTTCCGGTGGGAGGACGGCTATGACGACCAAGTCGAAGTCACGGACTATCACTAAGGGTGGGACGGGCCCGCGGGTTGAGCGGCGACTCCCGACCCATCGGCCCCCGACGTCGCCCGGGGCCATGCTGCGCACTGAATTCCTGGAGCCCCTTGGTATCACCCAGACCGCCTTTGCGGCCCGACTCGGCGTCTCCTTCCCCCGGCTGAACGAGGTCATCAACGAGAAGCGGGCGGTGACACCGGACACAGCCCTGCGCTTGGCGCAGGTCACCGGGATGAGTGCCGCTTTCTGGCTCGGGCTCCAGCAGGACTGGGATCTGTGGCACGCGCTGCGATCCGATGCCGCTGCGGAGATTGCTGAGCTCGAGCCTTTGCCTCACGCCTGCTGATTTGAGTAAGACGAGCAGTTGGCTTGCGAACGTTTCGGCGGGGGCGTTTCCGACTAGCTCTTGCACTATATCCGTAACGGATATAGTATGGGGACATGGCCAAGCAAAAGACCAAGGCGCCTCTCACGCCGGCGGTGCTTCATATCCTCCTCGCCCTCTCTACCAAAGAGCGGCACGGCTATGGAATCATGAAGCAGGTCGAGTCGGACTCGGAGGGGAAGGTGACGATGGGGCCGGGTACGCTGTACGGCTCGATTCGTCGGATGATCGATGCCGGATTGATCTCGGAGAGCGACAAAGACCGAGACCCCGCAATGGACGACCAGCGGCGGGTCTATTACCGAATCACCGGGCTCGGCCGAACAGCGCTCGCGGCCGAGTTGGAGCGATACCGCGCGGTCGTCTCGGTCGCCAAACAGAAACGACTTTCGCCGAGCACCTTTGCGTATGGCATATGAACAGTCGATAACTCGATTCGGAAGTTGGTACGCGACGTTGCTTCGTCTCTACCCGAAGCAGTACCGCGAGCGCTTTGCGCAACCGATGGAGCAGACCTTCCACGACCTTCTCCGAGAGCGGGCAACGGAAGAGAAAAGATTATTCGGCTTCGCTCTCTGGATGTTCGTCGACACATTCGCCGGAACGATTAGGGAGAACCTAACAGTGATGACTATGCAAAACAGAATTGTTCGCATCGCACTGGTGACCGCGTTCCTCCTGCTCATCCCGTTGGTGGCAATGCAGTTCACCGAGGAAGTGAATTGGGACCTGTTCGATTTCGTCGTCATGGGCGCACTGTTGTTCGGCACCGGTCTTGCGTATGAGCTGGTTGCGAGGAAGGTGGGTGCCACGGCGTATCGAGTCGCCGTCGGTGTAGCGCTCGCGGGAGCATTTCTCCTTGTCTGGGTGAACGGTGCCGTTGGCATCATCGGAAGCGAGAACAACCCCGCCAATGTGATGTACGCTGGGGTGCTCGCCGTCCTCGTCATCGGTGCCGCGGTGGCGCGCTTCAAGCCGCAGGGAATGGCGCACGCGTTGTTTGCGACCGCGATTGCCCAAGCGGTAGTCCCGGTGATCGCGCTGGTTGTCCGACGGTCTGATTTTTCCCCGGGTGTGTTGCCGGTGTTTGTCTTGAACGCGTTCTGGGTGGCGCTGTTTGTCGTATCGGGGTTGCTGTTTCTGCGTGGTGCGCCCGGACGACCCGAAACGGGCGCGGTATAACAAGGTGCAGCGGTTGAACGCTGGTCGGTCATGCCGCACTCTTGGCCGGACGTCTTCGAAGGCCGTCTGGCACGGGGACGTTGGGCCGGAAGTGTCAGCAGCATAGATCTCAAGATGGCCTGGCACATGGTGTGAGGAAGGACCTTCCTCTTCTGGAGGTGGAGGTTCAGAACATTCTTCAGGAGCTACGGGAACACACGGTTCGCCGCTCGGTGAAACAGTCCTATTGCATGATCAGTCTCCAAACGACTTCAGGGGGAGTGCCCCAGCGCGAGATGTCGTCCGCGAGGAGGAGAGGGTAGGATGAGGTCACCCCGCCGATCTCGGGCACGGTACCACCGATAACGATGCGGCCGATCCGCGTCTCGCGGATGGCGTAGGTGCAGAGAAAGCAAGGCTCGGTGGTCGTGTAAAGCGTCGCCTCAGGAGCATGCTTCTTCCCCAGACGGCGCAAGGCGCGCTCCACCGCAATCAGCTCGGAGTGGGCGAACCGATCGGGGCCTGCCGGAGTTGCCTCCGCGGCCTCACTGATAATCTCGCTCCCGATCGCCACTAGCGATCCAACCGGGGTGTTCCCCACCCGGCGAGCATCCACCGCGAGTTCGAGACAGCGCATCATCAACCGGTGGTCGAGGTCTTTCTGGTCGTCCCTCATAGTCAAACGCTCAGGTCGGTGGGTTCCACGGCGAGGCGTCGAGGTATTCGAAGCTCACGGCTGGAGGTAGCTGGCTCTCCCGCCATCCACCGATCTCGAAATCCCAAAATCGCCGGGTGCCGCCGGTCGTGTTGTTAGGGTCGTCGAGGTCGAAATGCAGGGTGGCCCGTCCGATGAGTTGGAGGGTGCGCCCGGTCTTGAAATCGAGGAAGACGAGGCCGGCGCGCGGGTCCAGGGCCAGGTTGCCGAAGGTGTTGTACAGGCTGTTGCCGACGTAGTCGGGAATGCGTAGTCTGTTCCGACCGAGGGTTTTCACGAAGCCCGCCGTGCCGCCGCGGTGGGAGGCGTCGAGGCCCCGTTCACCGTGGACGCTGGCGACGAAGAAGGTGTCGGCCGCTTCGATGAGCCGCTGATGACCGATCTCAAGCCGAGTACCGTGTCGAGATCCGGACACGTCGGCCGACCCCGGTCCACCGGTCACGACCATACGCCGACGCTGGATGTACTTCGGACAGTTAGGGTATGACTCGACCACCTCCAGCCGCATCTGGTTGGCACCGTTCGGCAGAAGGCGGCCGTTCAGACGAAGACGGCGGCGGCGCCCAAGCTCGATCAGGAGCATGCCGACATCGGGGCGGTGCTCGAGATTCTTCCACAATGAATCATGAGGACGATAGATCACCCGGTCGAGATTGACCTCGACCGTCCGCTCATCGCTCGCACGCAAGAATCCAGGTTCACCCAAAAACAGCGACGCCCAGACCTCGTCCTCGGCGTCGAGAGTACCGAGGACCGCGAAGCTCTGCTGGTCGACAAAGCGGAGTGCGCCTCGAAGAATCGTATCGGCAATGAGTCGGCCATTGCGCCCGCCTGTGGCACGCTCGCCGGTTCTCTCCTGCACGAGGAGCTCACCCTCGTGAAAAGGATTCTCAATAGTCATGACGGATCTCCTGATTCGTCGATCGTCTGGAAGACGGGTTGCCAGAGGATCAGAATGTGAGGATGGCGTAGCCATCACTTACAAGTCGGTGAAGGCTGGGCAAGCCTTTCGTGTTGGGGACAGCATTGTCTTTGATGAGATCGAACCCTGCGGTTTCGGCCTCCTCAGTGGCACCAAAGACGTCGGCACAGCCGCAGGAGACGCCGGCGACCTTGTCGACGACGGCCTGGAAGAGGTCGTGGACCGGATGATCGGGCTTGCCGAGCTCTTCGACCCAGCGGGTTCCGGTCCCCTGGAAGAGGATTGTGACCTCGTCGCCGCGGTGCTTGTAGTCATAGGCGGTGGCAAGGCCGTTGAAGAGGCGGCCAAGGGCTTCCTCCGAGCCGGAACGGGGATCGGAGAGGATGACGATGGCGGCTTTCAGAGGGTTCTGCGATGTACTCATGATCTGGTCTCCATGGTGTTGTGGTGAAATACTTGGGATGTTGTCCGAACGTTCGGTAAAATTGATATCCGCGTACAACTGAAATTGTGACTCCAGATGCGGTTTTTAGGGTTTCTCGCCGTCGGTCAAAAGCGATGGCAGACGGTCCAAGACGCGCTTGAAGGGGGCGTGATCTCCCGCGATTCTGGCCAGGACGAGGGCCCCCTGGATACCGATGAGGGCTTCCTCAGCCCGCCGGCGGGCTTCCTTCGGCTGGATTCCGGTTTCCCGGGCAATAGCTGCCATATTCTCAAGCCACGCCTCGAAGGACGCTCGGAGATGGCGCCCGATCTCGTTGTCGTTCCCACCGAGGGAAAGAGTGTTGAGCAGACAGGGCTTACGGCCGCGGGCGTAGAACTTGGAGAGGGCTTTGGCCATGTTCCGCACCCGCTCTTCGGCAGAACCCGGCCCACTGAGTGGCGTGAAAACATGCTCCACGAACCAGTGGTTGACCCAGCCCACCACCGCCTGCGCCATCTCGTCTTTGCCACCAGGAAAGCGGTGGTAGAGGCTGGCACGCCGGAGCCCCGTCGCCTTGACCAGTCGGGTCAGGCTTGCCCCCTCGAATCCGTGGACCCGGAAAACGCCGGTCAAGCGGTCGAGGAGTTTGTCGTCGCTGATCTTGGAGGGTCTCACCTGGTTCCTTGGGTCTCGTGCTCGGCTTCAGTGTCGAGGCTGGGTATAGTAACCGAACGTTCGGTCAAACGCAAGAGGATAGGCGAGAGTTTCGGACTGCGTCGCTTCGATACCGGCCTATCCATCGCACTCGGTCTGTTGTTGCGGCGGATCTCTCGCCGCCAGATTCCCCTGAGGGGAGAGGCTGGTCACACGAACCTCAGGCGAAGCAGCAGCTCCGCCTAGGGTTCGCCCGATTGCCTTGCCCGACTACGGCTTGACGGGTGCTGCCGTCCCCATATCGCGGTGAATCCGCCAGACGCCATCGGCGTCTCTCTGCCAGAGGACGATGTAGCGCCCGGAGGAGGACTTTTCGGTGCCGTCCGCCTTGGACGTGCCTGTCGAGCTGTAGTGCCCGACCTCGAACAGGTAATCGGCACTCAAGGGAATCACTTCTTCAGTAATGTCCTCGCGCGCGGTGAAGGTGGTCGAGTCGAAGTCCGGCTGCATGCCCAGTCCAATTGCTTCTCTCCCCCGGCGCCAGTCGCCGGTCGCTTGAATTGAGGCGCCGTCTTCGGTGTACAAGGCCGCAACCGCTGCGGCGTCGGCGGCCAAGAACGCTGCCGACCACTCACGCTCCCGGGCCTGAATGGCAGTCTTCATGGTCTCCGCGTCGGCGGGGGCCGATTCGGGAGAAGGCGTAGCACAGCCGGCAACGGTCAAGAACAGTAGGATCGACCGCAGCTGTCGGAATGTCGTCATCGGTACCCCTTGGGGTGGGAGTGGGTCGGGAGGATCCCAACCCAGGGGCGAAGGTACCCCTTCCATACCTTCCCGCAAGGATGTGTAAATGGGCAGGGTGACGGCTCACGCGAAGCCTATCGGGGCGAGCCGGCTGTCTCAGGCTTGAAGTGATTAGCTCACTTGAAGAGAGGCGCCGAGATCGCCGAGGGTTTCCTGCTCAACCCAGCGCCAGAAGAACGGGTTCTCAAAGGAATAGCCGGTCGTACTCGATGACTTCACCAAGTACCCGGCCTCAATCATCCCTCTGGCTGAGTTCGTCACGGCACCGCTGCTGGTGAGTCCGAACTGTTTGGTCGACGCACTCGTGGTCAAGCCAAATAGATCGGCGGCTACCGCCCTCAGCACATTCTGTTGTTGCGCGGTGAAGGAGTTCCACACCGACTGAAAGAGCGTTTCCTGTTCGGCCACGACGTCATCAAAAGCTTGGACGACGTCCGCTTCTCGCACGGTGCCTGTCGTCTTGCAGTTGTCGAAACACCGACGCGCCACCTGAACCACGTCCCGCGTCCTCGGGCCCGCGGCAGCGACGATTTGGCTACCAATACCCTTGGCCGTGACACCCCTCGTCGTCATCCTACTGTCTATCCAGGCAGATAAATGACCTTCGTCGATTGGCCCGATCTGCAGTTGGTCCGCAAGTCCATAAAAGGCTCGGCCCGTGTCGAGCATTCGTTCTATGATGTGCGCCTCTGACCCCGCGAGGACGTAACTCACATTCTGGTGGTGCTGGATGATTCCCCGGAGGTACCATTCTGCTTCTTCCCCACCGAAACGCTGGATCTCCTGAAACTCGTCCAGCACGATACCAATTGGTGTTTGTCGCAACTTCGCCAGCGCGTCGATCGAATCCAGGGTTGTTGACAGGGAGGTCCGCTGATCCTCAAGCGAGGCTGAACGGAGTGCCAGGTCGAGACTTGGTAGAATCAGCCCAGTTGTAGGATCAGGGGTAAGCATAACACTCATGCCGAGGTGCTCCACGAAGTCGCTTATTGAATCCCGCCACCTCTTTCCCAGGGCTCGGCCTGCAGCCTCCAGGATTCGGTTCGCGATGTCGACGATCGTGGATGCGGTCGACATGTCCGCCAGAAACGCAACGCCACCAGACGCTTGGTACCGTGTAACGGCCCTCACCAAGGCAGAGGTCTTCCCCATTCTGCGGGGTCCATAGACGAGCAGTTTCGCGGCAGGCTCGCGGAAAGTTCTCAAGACCTGCTCCACTTCCGCAGCCCTGTCGGTGAAAAATTCTTCGGTCACAACCCCGTGGATTCGAAATGGGTTTGTCGAATCGGACATTCGAGTCTCCATTTGAAGCTGTGATAATATACAGTAATAATACTGTAAATATCAACACTGTGTAAATGGACAGTGTTTGGGCTGTGTAATATAGGAGTGTACTTGCAGTATTGGTAAGTTGTTGTATTACAATGGAATACCTGCGTGGTGAGCCCCAAGCGCAGGCCTCATGGTGCCCGACTCCCGGTTCCTCGCCGCCGCCAGAAAAGGTCTACCGAGAACCGATCCCCATCAGCCGGCAGCAGTAACAGCAAGATCAGCAACGACAACCTCGGCAACACGTGTTGATAGAAGCTGTAGAACGGATCGTGCAGCAGGTGCCCGAAGGTGACCACCGACAGGAGGAGACCTAGGGCGGCATAGGCCTGACTCCGGAATGCGCCAAGTATGACTAACCCACCACAGATCAACTCGACGAAGGGGATGGTCCAGCCGACCACCCATAGCAGAGCCGTTGGGAGGAAGGTGTCCTGATAGGGCAGGAAGAACTGCTTCACATGCCCTACCGGCCCGAGAGTAAACACCTTGAAGATCCCCGACATGAGGAAGGTGAGGCCGAGTACCAGTCGGGCGAATAGGGTGGCGTAGGCGAGATGGAGCGCGCGTTTGTCAGTCATGAGGACTCGGATGGTGATGGGTTGGTCGTCTGGGTCGGAGGAGGTTGGCGACGCCTCCCTGCCAGATCAGGAAGCCGATGCCGGCGTGAACGAAAGCGGGGCCCGGAAGGTCGGCGATGAGGATGGTTCCACCGATGGCGCCGACCAGAGCCGCCACCAGGAGGTCGGGCCAGTGGTGTTGGTCTCCCAAGATCAGTCGAGTGCCTGCCACAACGAGGATAGCGGCCAATCCTCCGGATACGATCGGGGCTCCCAGCCGCAACGAATCGTAGAGCGAGACGGTGCCCACGATCGCTCCATAGTAGGTGGTGACGGAGAGGAGCAGGAGGAGGACCACCCGCATTCTCGGGTGGGTTCGGGTCGTTCCAGCGAGTTCCGGTAGCAGCACGATCAGCCCGAACAGAAGGCCCGGGAGCAGGAGGCCTATCCCCGTCCACCATTCGATCAGGTTCGAGACGAACAGTGTCGGGACCGACAGCGCCCCGGCAACCAAGCCGCGACTCGTGCGTATCATGATGCCCTCACGGGCTGAAGGAAAGAATGCAACTCGGCGAGTCGAGAGATGACGCCCGCCGTGGCCGCTTCCAAGCGTGCAGCAGGAGTACGATAGGCAAACCCAAGCGACATCATGCCGGCACGATTGGCCGCTTCGATCCCCCAGGGACTGTCTTCGACGACCATGCATCGTTCGGGTGGCACGTCGGAGGAGGCTGCGGCATGGAGGAAGAGATCGGGTTCGGGTTTGCCCCGCACCACGTCGTCGGCGCTGAAGATCCGGCCGTCGCAGAGTTTCCAGAGGTCGGCCCCTCGAAGAGTAAACTCGATCCGCCGGTGGGTGCCACTGCTCGCGACGCAGAAAGGGATCGTGAGGGCCGTCAGGGTGTCGAGTGCACCCGGGATCGGTTCCACCCCGTTCTCCAGGCGATCAAAGAGGCGGTGGTGGTACTGATCTTCGAAATCCGCCGGCAACGTAGGGTGTCCGTTCGTGGCGCACGCCTCTCTGACGAAGGTGAGCGAGGTGCCGAGGTATTCCTGAAGCGATTGTCGGTAGGTGGTGGGGATGCCGTGATCGGTCAACAGACCGGCGAGCACATGGTTAGCGTGGTGCTCGGTATCGACCAGCACACCATCGTTGTCGAAGATGACCATGCCGATCGGTCTATTTTCCATGGGCGTTTCTCCTCGAAACGTTGCTCGGCTTTGGTTCGCGCGTCGATTCCGAGAGTAGTAGGTTACAGTAATCCGGGTGACCCCGGATTCCCCAATAGAAGCTGTACCAGCCCATGGAGTCCAGCTACCCGGACTCTTTCCTCCCACGCTGGAGGCAAAAGGTATGGATGCGACGATCATCTCTTGGTTGAGTGCGATGAGCGCGGTCGTGGTGCGTCTGGCGGTGTGGGGGTTCGTGCTCCTCAATGTGGCAGCGGTGGCGGGAGTGCTGGTGACGCGGAGCCGGTCATTCGTCGACCGGTGGACCTCTCCCTGGCTCGCAGCGAATGTGACGGTCATCGGTGCCGGAATCGGCGTCCCGATCGTGGCCGGACTTGGGAAGCTGATGGTGACGGCGTTGGCTGCGCCACTAGGTGCACTCGCAGCGCTCATTCGGTAACATTCCCTCCGATCATCGGCGCCCCGTCCTTTCCCGGGCGGGTCCGCGCCGCGTTTGTCTCAGATATTCTCGGAGCGTTCGATGCGACAGGTTGAAGATCCACGGCCTTCGAGTTCGCTTCCGGTGAGCCCCGTGCCAATGACCTGGCCTCGATCGAGAGCGGCTGGGGCTTGCTTCGTAGCGTTCCTGTGATATCACGCTAGGTTGCATCTTGAGCCTGCGGTGTGAACCGCAGGGTTCATCGAATTGGGTTTATAGAATTCGGGTTATCGATCCCTGGGCTCACGCCCAGGGCTCGGCCCTGGAGTCGCCGCTTACGCGGCTTTGGATCGAGAATCTGGGTGGCGTGAGCCACCACTTCCGGCCGAGCCTGCGGTGTAAACCGCAGGGTTCCTCGAAATGGGTCCAGCGAAATTGGGT
>JAJCZW010000124.1 GCA_029262155.1 Gemmatimonadota bacterium | reverse complement strand
ACATCTGCGCGCCCATACTCTCGTCGCTCGGCTCGGCGCACGCGCCCGCCGCTCAAGTGCACCATGAGTTGCATGCCGTAGCACAACCCGAGCACGGGAACTCCTAACTGCAGGAGATCGGGGTGCGCGGTGGGGACGTCGTCTCCATAGACCGAATTCGGACCGCCGGAAAGAATGATGCCCTGTGGGTTCCACTCCCGGATCCACGCGATGTCACGGGACGGGGGATGGATTTCACAGTAGACATGCGCCTCACGCACGCGCCGGGCGATGAGTTGCACATACTGGGCGCCAAAGTCGATGATCAGTATTCCGGGAGGATGCGTGCGTTCGGTCACGTGCGATCCGTCGAGGAAGGCCATGGATTCGGTGATTCACCGCGATAGAGGTCCTCGTACGATTCCCGGCGTCGGGCTAAGGCCATCCGTCCCTGCGAGACGACCACTTCGGCCGGGCGGCGTCGGGCGTTGTAGTTGGACCCCATGCTAAAGGCATAGGCCCCAGTGCCGAGAATTGCTACATGGCTCCCCGATGGCAGCGGCGGTAGCGAGCGCTCCATCGCGATCCAATCGCCGGTTTCGCACACCGGCCCGACGACGTCGACCGGCCTCGGTGTACCCGGATGCGCAACGAGCGGCAGGATATGATGGTAGGCCCGATATAGACTGGGACGCATCAGATCATTCATCCCCGCATCCACGATGAGAAAGTCCTTTCCCCCCGAATGCTTCCGGTAGAGCACCTCGGTCAGGAGCACTCCAGCCGGGGCAGTCAACCAACGTCCCGGTTCCGCCTGAATCGAGAGCCCACTGCGTTTGAGCAGTGGGGCCAAAGACCCGGCGAAATGCGACGGGGTGATCGGGCTCTCTTTATGGTACCGCACGCCAAGCCCGCCACCGATATCAAGAATCCGGAGGGAGGTCCCCAAGCCCCTCTCCTCCAGCTCGGCGCGCGCCGTGAGCACACGCTCAAGCGCGTCCACGTACGGAGCTACGTCGAACAACTGGCTACCCAAGTGTATCCCAAGCGTCGTGAGTGTGAGTCCCGGTGCCGCTTCGATCGCTTGGGCCGCTTCGGCCACCTGGTCCAACGGTATTCCGAACTTGATCCCGACCTGGCTGGTCGACACATAGGGATGTGTCTCGGTCATCACCCCTGGGTTGACCCGAATGCCGACATCGATCTGATAGCGGCCGGCCCCCGCGACCTGTGCAACGCGACCAATCTCCTCTAAAGACTCCAGATGGATGGCCCCGATCCCATGACCCATCGCCTCATGTAGTTCGGTGGTGGTCTTGCCGACGCCGCTGAATACGATGTCGGCCGGGGGAACCCCCGCATGGAGAGCCCGCGCGAGTTCCCCTCCACTGACGATGTCGGCACCAGCCCCTTCCGAGGCCAACATGCCTAGGATGGCTACATTCGAATTGGCCTTGACAGCGTACCGAACCCGAAGCGGAATACCACACTCAGCAAAGGCGGTGACATAGCATCGATACCGTTCGGCAATCACATCGGTGTTGTAGACAAACGTCGGGGTACCGAAAGTGGCTACGACCGCATCGAGACCGACACCTGCCATGGTCAACGCGTGATCCGACTCCGCGAGGAGCCCTGCGTCAAGAAGGAGGGCCTCATCCCATCCGCGAGGCTCGGCGGCCCTCGCTAGTACGCTTTTGCCCACACAGCTTCCGCGACGCTGGGTCGTTCACACCACAGACATTGCGTCGGCGGCGTGGCCGACTGGAATTCGGGATCCGGGAGCACCCTGATCGTCGCCTTGGTCGCTTCCTTGATGGCGGTTTCGCACCGCGCGTCGCCGCACCAGCCGGCGAAGATGAAGCCGCCCCCGCGCGCCCCCTCGCCGGAGAGGTGCGCGATAAACTCATCCTTCGTGAGGCCATGGTGGCTTTGCGCCGCTAGGCGCTCCTGTGCGGTCGCGAGGAGTGCCGACTGCATCGCGTCGAGTTCGTCGCGCACCGTGGCCACGATGCCCTCGCGTGATATTGAATCTTTGCCACCGGTTCGCCGGGCCATCATCACCGATCCACTCGCCAGATCCCGGGGACCGAGTTCCAGACGCAACGGCACGCCCCTGGTCTCCCACTCGTAATACTTGGCCCCCGGCTTGATCCCGTCCCGCAAATCGATCGTGGCCCGTAGGCCGCCATGGCGCAACTCCGCCAGTAATGCGTTCCCCGCCTCGGTCACGGCGAGTCGATCCTCCTCGGTGCGGTATATCGGGACGATCACCGCATGCCATTGGGCCAGCCGCGGCGGGCAGATCAAACCGGCATCGTCGCTGTGGGTCATGACCAGTCCGCCGATGAGGCGGGTCGACACACCCCAAGAGGTACTCCACACATGGTCCAGACCACCTTCGGCGGTCTGGTAGGTCACGTCGAACGCCTTGGCAAAGTTCTGTCCCAGGTTGTGACTGGTACCGGCTTGCAACGCACGATTGTCTTGCATCAAAGCTTCACATGCGTACGTCCGTACCGCTCCAGCGAAGCGCTCGGAATCGCTCTTGCGGCCGGTCAAGACCGGCATCGCCATATACTCCTCCATGAAGCGGCGGTAGATCCCCAGAATCCTTAGGGTCTCCTCTTGGGCCTCCTCTGGCGTACTATGCGCCGTGTGTCCCTCCTGCCAGAGGAACTCGGTGGTCCGGAGAAACAGTCGGGTTCGCATCTCCCACCGCACGACGTTAGCCCATTGGTTTAAGAGCAGGGGGAGGTCGCGATAACTTTGGATCCACTTGCTGAACATCGCGTAGATAATCGTTTCGGACGTGGGACGCACCACCAGCGGTTCCTCTAACTCTTTTCCACCGCCGTGGGTCACCACCGCCGTTTCGGGGGCAAAGCCCTCGACATGTTCCGCTTCCTTTGCGAGAAAA
>JAJCZW010000123.1 GCA_029262155.1 Gemmatimonadota bacterium | reverse complement strand
AACGCGACGGTGCCGATGCCGAGGAGGCCCAGGCTAGCGACGGAGAGCCCCATCACCGCGCCGCCATTGAAGGCGACCCGGAGCGCCTTGGCGGCGCCTTCCCCACGAGCCGCCTCCGAGGTGCGGACGTTGGCCTTGGTGGCCGCTTTCATTCCGGTGAACCCGGCGATCACAGAGCAGACCCCGCCGAAGATATACGCCAGAGCCGTGTGGAGACCGACGGCAAAGCCGAGCAGGACCGCCACCACCACGAGGAAGGGGAAGAGGACGACATACTCCCGGCGGAGGAATGTCATGGCCCCCTCTTCGATCGCACTCGCCAGCGCCTGCATGATCTCAGAACCAGCCGGCATGCGGGTGACGTACCGATAGATGACGAGAGCAATAATGAGCCCTACCAACCCGGTGCCGGTGGCGTACTGGGCGTACTGGACTAACTCGGTCACGATCTCTCCCTCAACGGTTGAATCGGTTCATAGCGGGCTCGATTCCCTCGGTGAGCCAGCAGTCGATTGCTTCAGCCATCGGTTTCAGCAGCGTTTCCAGCACCTCACGATCCTTTGGAGCAAGCGGCGCGAGGATAAAACCGGCCAGGTCTTCAAGGCCGGGTGGCACAGGACCGACTCCGATTCGAAGCCGGGCATAGTTGGCCCCACGTAGGGAGGCTTCGATGTCCTTGAGCCCGTTATGTCCCCCGGCCGATCCCCCGGCCCGAATCCGGAAGCGGCCGACGGGGAGAGCGACGTCGTCTACGAGGACCAGAAGGTCACCGGTCGGATCGAAATCGGCCCGGGCCCGGACCGGACCGAGGGCACGCCCGCTCCGGTTCACGTAGGTCAGGGGCTTGAGAACCTCAACCGCGGTCTGGCCGATGGTACCCGCCGAACGCCGTGCCAACCCTGCCCGACGGAAGGGAGGAAGCCCCCAGCGACCGACCAGGTGGTCGGCCAGGAGGAATCCTGCGTTGTGCCTCGTAGCGAAATACTCCGGCCCCGGGTTGCCCAGGCCCACAATCGTGCGCAGTGCCTACCCCTCAGTCTCCGCTGCGTCCTCCTCGTCACCCTTCTCCTTGCGAATGAGTTCGGGCTCGGCGGCGGCGTCCACCGCTTCCTCCTCATCGGTCGTCGTCTCCTCCTCGAGACGTGGCGGAATGACCGTGCAGATCAACTGTGCTGGGTCGGTGAGGATTTCGATGTCCACAAGCTGGAGATCCCGAACGGAGATGCCTTGTCCGATCACCAGAGCGGTGACATCGACATCGATATGCTCCGGAATGTCTTTCGGGAAAACCTCGATTTCCAATTCTCGCAACTGATGGTCCAAGACACCACCAAAGTTGCGAACCCCATCGGGGATACCCACCATCCGGATGGGGACCTCCAGCGTAATGCGCTGTCCGGCGTGAATCTCGAACAGGTCGACGTGGAGGATGTCGGCAGGTCGGATCGGGTTCCGCTGGACATCCCGAAGGATGGCTTTCACCGGTTCCCGATCGCCCACGATCAGATCGAGGACGGCGCTCCGGTCGGTGGCTGCGAAATACCGGTTCAGACTGGTCCCATCGATGGTCAGGGCCTCGGATTCGCGGTCCGGCCCATAGATGACGGCCGGAACCTGGGCCAGTCGTCGGAGGCTTCGTGCGGCGCCTTTGCCGGTTGCCTGGCGTAGGGTTGCGTGCAGGATTGTTTGTTCAGCCATCGGTTCATTCCTCGTTCAGTCAAACAGCGCACTGACGCTCTGGTCGCTGTGAGTGTACCCGATCGCCTTGGCCAACAGCTGGGCGATCGAAAGAATCTTCAACTTGGCGAACCGCCGCGCCTCTGGGAGGGCGATGGTGTTCGCCACGGCAACTTCCTCGATCGGCGCGTTGGAGAGCCGCTCGACCGCCGGTCCCGAGAGCAGGGCATGGGTGGCGCAGAGAAAGATCCGTTTCGCGCCCAAGCGCTTCAGCGCCTTGGCCGCCTCCGCCATGGTCCCACCGGTGTCGATCATGTCGTCAGGGATGATGCAATCCTTCCCTGCGACCTCACCAACCACGTTCACTGCTTCCGCGACATTGGCCGCCGTTCGTCGTTTGTCGATGATGGCGAGCGAGGCGTCCAGTCGCTTGGCAAAACCCCGTGCCATCTTCGCCCCCCCCACATCGGAGGCCACTATCACCAAGTCCTTCAGCTGCTTCTGCCGGTAGTGATTGACGAACACCGGCAAGGCATACAGGTGATCAACCGGCAGATCGAAGAATCCTTGCAGCTGGTGTTGGTGAAAATCGATCGCCAACACTCGATCGGCCCCGGACCCTGAAACCATATTGGCCATCAGCTTCGCGCTGATCGCCACTCGCGGTTGGTCCTTTCGATCCTGCCGAGCGTACCCGAAGTACGGAATCACCGCGGTGATCCGGGCAGCACTCGCTCGTTTTGCGGCATCCATCAAGAGCAACAGCTCAATGATGTTTTCGGCGGGTGGGTTGGTCGGTTGGACGATGTAGACATCTCGTCCTCGGACGTTTTCGTCAATCTTGACGAACAACTCCCCATCGGCGAACCGGCGACAGGTGACCGCACAGAGCGGTTGATCCAAGTGGTTCGCGACCTCTTCGGCGAGCGGCCGGTTGGCCGACCCGCTGATGAGCATCATCGGACTGCGTGCGACCGAAGTCCCCGACATTGCCACAGCCCCTAAAGATAACGAGATGAGAAGATACAGGTCAACCGAACCACGCTACGCTCCCAAGGCGGACCTGACTCGCGGAAATACCCCATTGGCCCTGGTGGATTCGAACCACCATTCTCAGATCCAAAATCTGATGTCCTGCCATTGGACGAAGGGCCATTTCGGCTGGGAAGATAACCCCGCCGGGGGGTTCGGTGAACCACGCTACGCAGTCTCAACCGCCCGCACCACACCCAGCTTTGACCCCAATTGGAGCCTGGCTTCGTCCCGCTCCTTCTCCGACCGATAGATGGCAAAAACGGTTGATCCGCTCCCGCTCATCCTGCAGAGGAAGGGACCGGTTTGGACCAGGGCCTCGAAGGCGGCACGGATCTGGGGAACCCGTCCAAAGATCGGAGATTCAAAGTCATTGCCCGCCATCCGGGCCACACTCCCCCAGGTCCCCAGCGCTTCACCATCGAGCACGACGGCGCCCCGCGCCCGGTCTGGTGCCTCATCCAGCCAGCGATAGGCCTCCGCCGTTCTGACGCCTTCCTTCGGGGAAAGCAACAACATAGGTGCCGTGGGGAGGGGTGGGAGGCGCATCAGGCGCTCACCTCTCGACCACCCTACCGCCAGGGAAGCCCCACTCAAACAGAAGGGGACATCGGCCCCCAGGCGCACTGCCAGCTGCAAGAGTTCATGTCGGGGAATCGGGTGATTGAGGAGGGC
>JAJCZW010000122.1 GCA_029262155.1 Gemmatimonadota bacterium | reverse complement strand
CACCATGATCGAGCTGGCCCGGGCGGCCGCGGTTTCTCTCCCGACGGAGGATCCAGACGCCTTGCGTCACCATATGTTGGTCGACGATGCGCGGAACCTGGAGGAGTATCTCGCGCGGTTTGACCTCACGATTGCCTTGCTCCAGGATCTCGAGGCGATCGAGCGCGTCGCGTACGAAATGGTGGAAGATGCTGCCGCGGACAATGTGCGGTATCTCGAGGTGCGATACTGTCCTGAACTGAGCACCGCGAGCGGACTGACACTCGATCAAATCATTGCCGCGGAATGGAAGGGGCTGGAGCGGGGGATGCGGGACTTCGGCGTCCGCGCCCGCATCATCAATTGCTCTCTCCGGCACTACGAGCCGTCGGTGTCCCTCCGCATCGCCCAGGCGTCAGTCCGAAATCGGGAGCATGGGGTGGTGGCCTTTGATCTGGCCGGAGGTGAGGCCGGCCGCCCGCCGCATCGACATCGAGACGCGTTCGATCATGCCCTCCGGGGGGGGCTTGCCATTACGGTCCATGCTGGTGAGGCGGCCGGGCCCGACTCGATTGCGTCCGCGTTGTTTGATTGTCACGCGAACCGGATCGGACATGGGACCCGACTGCACGAAGACCAGGTGTTGCAGGACTGGGTCCGCGATCGTCGGATACCGATCGAGACGAATATTACGAGCAATATCCAAACCCACGCTGTCCCAGCCGCTGCCGACCACCCGGTGCGTGCCTATTTCGACGCCGGATTAGTGGTCACCCTGTCGACCGATAGTTGGTTGATGAGTGGAGTGACGCTGACCGACGAATATTGGCTGGCACATCAGGCGCTCCGATTCTCACGCGAGGAGATCTATCAAATGATTCGCTATGCGTGCCGCTCGGCGTTTCTGCCATGGCCCGAACGGAAGATGCTCATCGACGAAGTCGAGGCTGAGCTTGCGGTGATGGCGTGAGCGGCCTGTTTCTTCTCCAAACGGCGGCGGAACGGCTGGCCGAAGCGCGGAGTGGATTGGATACACCACTCCAATTCCGGCTTGTGGGGCTCATTGGGATGGCAACCATCATTCTTCTCGCCGTGGCGATCTCCTACAATCGACGGGCGATTCGGTGGCGGTTGGTCGCCTCGGGGCTTGGGCTGCAGGCACTCTTCGGGGTCATTGTTCTGAAGACCGAACCGGGACGGGTCTTCTTCCGGGTGCTGGGCGATATGGTGACAAGCCTGCTCGCCTTCCAGGAACAGGGGGCTCGGTTCGTGTTCGGCAATCTGGTTCAAAACCAGGTTCCGGTCGGCCTCCCGGGATCAGACGGTCTTGTGGCGCCAAGCGGAGGGCTGGTGGCGGATGCGGGTGCATTCTTCGCCTTTAACGTCCTTCCGACCATCATCTTCTTCTCAGCGCTGATGTCCGTCCTCTATTACCTGGGGGTGATGCAACTGGTGGTGCGCGGTATCGCGTGGGTCATGCAGCGCACGCTCCGCACCTCCGGTGCCGAAACCCTTTCGGCGAGCGGAAACATCTTCCTCGGCCAAACCGAAGCACCCCTCTTGATCAAGCCGTTTGTCGGGAAGATGACCTCCTCAGAGTTGACGACCGTGATGGTGGGAGGGTTTGCGACGGTCGCCGGCGGTGTGTTGGCGGCGTACGTCGGCATGCTCTCTGGCGTTCTCCCGGGGATCGCAGGTCATCTCCTGGCAGCAAGCGTCATGAATGCCCCCGCCGGCCTGTTGATCTCCAAGATCATCTCCCCAGAAACGGAAACGCCGGTCACCGGAGACGCACTCTCGATGAAGGTCGAGAAGACCGATCACAGTGTGATCGAAGCCGCGGCCAATGGGGCCGCCCAGGGCGTCCAACTCGCCATCAACGTCGCCGCGATGTTGATGGCGTTTGTAGGGCTGGTGTACTTGGTGGATGGAGGACTGTCTTGGATCGGAGGGATGGTGGGGTGGGATGCCTTGAGTCTCCGGGGTATCCTCGGACAGCTCGTCCGCCCCCTCGCGTGGGTGATGGGGGTGCCCTGGAGCGAAACGCCCTACGTCGGTGGCCTGATCGGCTTGAAGACAACCCTCAACGAATTCTTTGCGTATGCCCAATTTGCGGGTGACTTGGCATCTGGGGTGGCCTTGAGTCCACGGAGTGCGATCATTACCACGTACGCCCTCCTCGGGTTCGCGAACTTCTCTTCGATCGCGATTCAAATCGGTGGGATCGGAGGACTGGCACCGGAACGACGAAGCGATATTGCCCGACTCGGTTTGCGGGCGATGATCGGAGGGAACCTCGCCGCCTTCCTGTCCGCTACTCTCGTGGGGATGCTGGCATGACGATGCGCCTGAAACGGATCGAGGAGGCCACGGATTGTATTGCCCAGGGCTTGGGGGGGCGACAACCGAAGGTTGCAATAGTGTTAGGCTCTGGTCTGGGTGCGCTGGCCGATCAGCTTGAGACCCCCGTCCGGATACCCTACCAAGAGATTCCCGGTTTCCCGTCTCCAACCGTCGAAGGACACGCTGGAGCATTGGTCTGCGGCACCCTTGGCGACCGCATGGTGCTCGCCCAAAGTGGCCGGTTTCACTCGTACGAGGGACACGATGGGGATACCGTTGCGTTGCCAGTGCGAGTGTTTTCCAGGCTTGGTATTACCACCCTCCTGCTGACCAACGCCGCAGGTGGCATCCGACGCTCGTTCGGACCAGGAATGCTTATGCTCCTCTCCGATCATATCAACCTGACCGGACAGAATCCCCTCTTCGGTCCAGTGCTGGAGGGCGAGATTCGGTTCCCCGACATGTCGGCTCCCTATGATCGTGAGCTTCGGCTGATCGCACGTCGGGTGGCATTGAAGAACGGGGTTGGTCTTGAGGAAGGTGTGTATGCCGGTTTGCTCGGTCCCAGTTACGAAACCCCAGCGGAAGTGAGAATGCTCGAACGTCTTGGGGCTGATGCGGTCGGGATGTCTACCGTGCTAGAAGTCATCGCGGCCCGCGCCCGAGGACTCCGATGCCTCGCCATCTCCACCATCACCAATCCTGCGGCCGGACTCACGGTGGCGACGCTCGACCACGCGGAGGTCATGGAGACGGCCGGTCGAGTAGGAGGGAATCTGCAAACCCTGGTGTTCGGAATCGTTCAAGAGGTGTGATCGTCGACGTCATACCGAACACCATGACGGATCGGGCCATGGCCGTTCCCCAGCCCCGGCGCCTGGCTGATGGCACGGCGAAGATAGGCTATGCTGCGTTCGACCGCGAGAACCAGGGGGAAGCCGTGGGCCAACCCTGCGGTGATCGCCGCCGAAAGGGTGCATCCTGTCCCGTGAGTCGCCCGGGTGGGAATTCGGGTATGGGTGAAGGATTGGCCCCCCGACGGAGTCACCAGCAGGTCGAGCAAGTCGTCGCCAACGAGATGTCCACCGGTGATCAACACGGCGGCGGCTCCCTTTGCGAGCAAGGTCTGACCAGCGCGACGCATGCCCGCCGGGTCTCTCACGGGAAATCCAACGAGGGCTTCCGCCTCGTCGAGATTGGGCGTGACCACCGTCGCGTGGTGGAGCAGCTTTTCGATCAACACCTCGGTCGCCTCAGGCAGGAGCAACCGATCGCCCGAGGTTGCGACCATGACAGGGTCGAGGACGTAGGGAATCGATCCCAGGCGATCCAGGGTGCTCGCCATCAGGTCGATCATGTCCGACGTTCCTAGCATGCCGCTCTTCCAGGCGTCTGGGAGGAGATCGGTGATCAGCGCGTCGATCTGCGCCGACACGCTCACGCTCGGAACAGAGAAGAGGTGAGTCACACCACGAGTGTTCTGGGCCGTCACGGCCACAACGACGGATGTGCCGTACACGCCGCAGGACTGGAAGGTCTTGAGATCTGCCTGAATGCCCGCACCGCCGCCGGAGTCAGAGCCCGCGACGGTCAGTACAATCGGCATGCGATTGGTCACCAGCTATCTCCTACGTGAGGTGCGTGTGAGTGAGGCCTTGATTACCATGGCGCGTGATCTCCATCGACGGAAGGGACGTGAGCGCCGCCAACTCACCCTGGCCGAGGGTGTGCGCCTCGTGGAGGAAGCGCTCCGAGCTGGTATCCCACTTCGGGGTGTGCTAACCGGGCCGGCGCTGGAAACTACACCCCGCGGCCGGGCGCTGGCCACGGAACTTCGCGTGCAAGCCATCCCTCACGTCATCCTTGATGCCCCCACATACGCCTCGGTGGCATCGACCGAGCACTCCCAGGGGATCGTCGCAGTCGTTGCCCTCCCGACGTGGACACTCACCGACATCAGATGGGGGACCCGAGGGGTTGTCCTCCTTGTCGACGGGGTCCAGGATCCCGGTAATCTCGGTGGAATCCTGCGATCGGCGTGGGGGTTGGGTGCAGCCGGGGTGATTGTGCTGTCCGGAACCGTCGATCCGACGAATCCAAAGGTGCTTCGAGGAGGGATGGGAGCCTCGTTTCATCTTCCGGTGGTGAGTGCGACGCTGGAATCTGCCACGACATGGCTGGCGACTGAGCAGGTTGAGCTATGGGTTGCCACCGCAGACGGTGAACCGATTCAGGAGCTGTCGCCCGGAGCAAGGCTGGCCATCGCGGTGGGTAATGAAGGAGTGGGGGGCAGTGCTATCTTGCAGGAACATGCCGCTCGACAGGTTGGGATCCCCCTTCGGGGCGGTGTGGATTCGCTGAACGTCGCCATTGCGAGCGCCCTCCTCCTCTATGAGGTCACGCGTGTCTTCTGAATGGATGCCGGCCCTGATCGCCGGATTGTTTGGCGCCCTCATCGGTAGCTTTCTCAACGTGTGCATCCTGCGGTGGCCAGCCAACCAATCGGTGATTCGGCCTCGATCGCGATGCCCTAACTGTCAGACCCAGATCGCGTGGTTCGACAACGTGCCGATTGTTTCCTGGCTGGTGCTCCGCGGTCGATGCCGGTCGTGCAGCCACCGGATCGGTCTGCTCTATCCACTTATCGAGCTCGCCGTCGCGCTACTCTGGGGGGCGACCGCCTACTGGTTGGGCTTGACCCTTGCCGGTCTTGAGGGGGCTCTCTTTGGCACGATTCTCATCGGGATCGCCACGACGGATGCCCGTGAGTATATCATCCCAGATGAGTTCACCTTGGGTGGATTGGTCCTAGGACTCATCCTGGCGGCACTCGCCGGGTTCGGTGCCTTGGGGCAGGCGGTCCTGGGGGCGGTTGTGGGGTTCTCGCTCCTGTGGGGGGTCGGGGCCTTGGGCTCGTGGATTCTTAAGGAGGAGGCGATGGGTGGGGGAGACATCAAGATGATGGCGATGGTCGGCGCCTTTGTCGGTTGGCAAGGCGTCCTGCTGACCATCTTTATCGGAGCATTGTCGGGGACGGCGATCTTTCTTCCGCTCTCCCTGATGGGAAAAAAGAAACTGGTGCCGTTCGGGATCTTCCTCGCGTTTGGCGCCGCCATGACCTATGTCGTTGGGCCGGTGCTCGTCGATTGGTGGGTACGCTATATGGGGATCGCATGAAACAGTTAACCCGCACCTTTGTGATCGGCCTTGCCCTGCTTGGGGCGTGTCGGGGGACGCCGCGCCAGGCGATCGCGCAGGATGATCTCCAACGCTTGGTAGACAGCATGATGCCAGCGATCGAGCGCGCCACCGGGATGACCTTTGCCGCTACTCCGCGATCTGCCATCCGTTCCCCCGACGAAGTCCGTGCTTATCTGAGCCGGAAATTGGAGAGCGAATTCCCTCCCGAACGAGTGGCTGGGGTGGAGGCGGCCTATCAGCTATTCGGTCTCATACCCGATAGTTTGGATTTGTCGGCGCTGCTGTTGAATCTCTATTCCGAACAAGTAGCCGGGTACTACGATCCCGATTCTCTGATGCTCTTTGGGGTGCGCGGCGGCGATCCGACCCAACTCCGGCTTGTTCTCGCCCACGAGTTGGTCCATGCCCTCCAACACCAGTATCTCCCTGTGGACTCGTTGCTCGGACTGGAGAGTGATGCTGACCAGCTGGCGGCCGGGCAAGCCATTCTTGAGGGGCACGCCACGATTGCGTCCCTTCGGGTCTTGGTTCCCGGGTCGGATGTCGTGAGTCAACCGGCATTCTGGGAGGCGTATCGGGAACAGATCCGGGTGCAGCAGTCGGCGATGCCCGTCTTCGCATCGGCTCCGCTTGTGCTCCGAGAGGGGCTCATCTTTCCGTATCTCAGCGGCGCTGAGTTCATGCGATGGTGGCTCGGAGCCCATCCCGGGCAACCTCTGCCATCCCGTTCCGAGCTGCCCACCAGCACCGAACAGATCCTCTTTCCGAGTCGCTATGCCAGTGAGGATCAGCCGCTCCGGCTCCGCTTTCGCGACTCCACCGACGCCGTGAGTTACGAGGACACGCTCGGGGAGATGGAAATGCAGATCCTGCGCGCGGCACAACGAGGTCAAGACTTTGTTGAGACCACGGCACCGACCGGCTGGGCGGGCGACCGATACCGGGTCTACCCCACAGACGCCGGGCCTGCCTTGGTCTGGTATACCGCATGGGATACTCCCGCCGTGGCCGAGCGGTTTCGGACAACGGTGGGTGCCCGCCTCGCTGAGACAACGCGAGTGGGGTATCGTGGCCAGATAGAGGCGGTGTCGTTCGATAGCGCTCCCGGAGTGCGCATTGTGCTTGCGCCCACCGGATGGAGCCGATGGGCCGATCTTCCTATCGCCGGGCTTGGTGCTGCAACAGATCGTCGCTAGAACAATCGGTTAATGCCGAAGGCGACCAGGCCCACAATCCCACCGAGGACGTAGCCGAGTCGAACAATCAAACGGAGTTCTCGCTGGGTGACGTTGCGAATGATCTCTTCCATTCGCTGAGTGGAGAACCCCAGCACCTTTTGCTCCACCATCTCAGGAACCTTTAATCGTTCGACGATCTGAGGAATCTGTACCTGGAGCCAGCCCCAGCTGGCTTGGGTAATGCCAGTTTTGAGCCGTTTCGTGGTGTCGTCGCCCAACCAGTTGGCCGGACGACCTAACGGTTTACTGGCGAGATCTCGCGCAGTCCGCTCGATGATATCGGCCAGCCAGGTACGTCCACGCTCGCTTTGCATGGCGTCGGCGAGGGCGGCAACCAATCGTGCCGGGGGTACGGCTGCGAGCACCTGACCCCAGGTCCAATCGCCCGCGCGATCGAGTCCATGGTCCAGTGCCCGGTGAAGAGAATCGCGGGCGGCGGGGCTCCGCGAAGCGGCGATCGCCCAATCACCGAGCACGTTGGTAAACGCTGCGCGCTTTTCGGGCGCCAAGCGGGCCAACCGCTCTCCGATCGGCATGCGTAGGAGCCCCATCAGGATACCCCGGACGGCTCCGGCGAGTTGTGATTGGATGGTGGGTGAGCGGATGGCTTCCGCCATCCGTTCGAATCCCTTACCCGCCAATCCATTCACGAGGCGCTCAAAGGTCGCGTCCTTGACGACGAGCTTCGCCAGCAGTCGTTCGTGCAGCATCATCTCTCGTGCCGCGCCATCGAATGCCTGTCGTAACGCAGTCGTGATGGCGCCCTTGACTTCGGCATCGGCCAGAACCTCACCCAATCGCTCGAGCGCAGTGGGGAGGTAGTCAGTAATTGCCTGTTCGATAGGAAGGACGATCTCGTCCGGAAGACGCTCCGACAGAGGGCGTTTGTCCTGCTCCAGCCGCTCCAGTTGGCTTGCCACCCAACTCTTCACCGTCCGTTCGAGGGTTTCACTCCCGGCGAGATCGGTTACCCAGCCGTCGACCGTGTCCTGAATCGCTTCCCGACGCGCGGGAGTCAACAGTCCACCGACAGGTTCCTCCTCGAGGTCTTCCTTCAGCTGGTGCAACCATCCTTCCACCCGTATCGAGAACTCTTCGGTTGTCGAATGGGCCGCGAGCCTGTCGGCAATGCGGGGACCGATGTCATGGAGGAGCTCATCCAGAAAGCCCCCAGCGGGACCAGTAAGGACGTCGGCTAGCGAACCATACTCCCGGTGGAGCATGTCATCGGCCACCCGGCCGACGGCTTCTGCGTAGGCTTCCTGGATTGCCGGAGCACTCAAACGTTCGGCGAGATCGGCAGGAGTGAGGAGGCGTTCACCAACGGTTTTTCCGATACTCTTCGCCAGACGTGCCTTGTTCTTGCTGATGGCCCCGTGCAGGCGGAGAGGGCCCGCCTTCACTTCTTCGTAGGGGTGGAAAAGCATCCAGATGGCGACGGCGTTGGTGAGTCCACCTGAGAGGGCGCCGGCGCCGACCGTCAAGCCAAGCGAGAGTAGTGTTTGCTGGTCAACCATGGGTGGAGTATGGGGCGACAGAGCCCGAAAAGGGAGAGGTCACCTGGCGTGATGGCCTATCGGGAGATCAGATTGGAGTATGTCTTTGCGCACCCCAGCCATACCTCGTCTCCTTGACGCAGGGAGTGATCTCTTTCTCGGCGGATCGTTCTTGGCCACCTGGATTGCACCCGACTGGATGGGGGTCAACCAGATCCGGGGGTTCTTGCTCCTCATGTTGCTCGAGTTCATCGTGGTCCATAGCACGCCATTCATGGGGATGGCGGCGATGGCCAGGGTCGATCGATGGCAGCGTGTGAAAACCATCTTGGGGTTCGGCCTGTTCTACACGCTCTTCGTGGCTGGTTTTGCACTGGGGTTCAAGACGTGGTGGCCGATCATTGGGTTTTGGGGGTTGACCTTAAACCGTTCTCTCGGGGCCGTTCTGAATCCCGATCAAGGTGGCAACGAGCGTCTGGCCATTCGGAGGAGTTGGGCCGCCACGGCCATGGCCTATCTCGGTGCCGTCACCCTGACCACCTTCTTACCGGTGCCAGCCCTGGGTCTGACCCCCACTCTCATCGCCGAAGCCAATATTCCGATGAGTGGTCTATGGGTGGAGCAGCCCCAACGCTTACTTGCCGCGGGCACTGCGTATTATCTCGTGATCGGGTTTTCACGGCTCTGGGATCATCGCTGGATTTCGATGCGGTCACTCCCCTCCGAAGCCACTCAAGCGCGCGAGGTCATGGGCCGGTCAGTCGAGTGACTTGTGGAACCGCCGGACGCTCAAGACAACGAAGACAACCGAAAAGAGCACCAAAATCATCGTGTCTTCCACCAGACCTTGCCAAGGAAGTCCCTTGAGCAGGACCCCGCGGAGAATATCGAGGAAATAGGTCAGCGGAAGCAGGGCAGCAATCCATTGGGCGGCCTGGGGCATCGCTTCCCGAGGGAACATGAACCCACTCATCAGGATGTTGGGAAGCAAGAAGAGGAACCCGAGTTGCATCGCTTGCGCCTGGGTTCGGACTAAGGTCGACACGAACAAGCCGATGGCCAGGTTTGCCACGATGAAGGGGAAGGTGGTGACGTAGAGCAGGGCCAAGCTTCCCTGGATGGGGACGTGAAAGAGGAGGCGCCCGAGGAGCAGAATGATGGAGACCTGGACGTAGCCGACGAGCAGGAACGGGACGATCTTCCCTAACATCAGGCTGGTTTTGTCTATTGGCGTGACGATCAATTGTTCTAGAGTACCCCCCTCACGCTCCCGGACCACCGCCATACTATTGATGAGTACCATCGTGAGGGACAGCAGAACGCCGATGATGCCGGGAACAATATAGACCGCACTGCGGACCGCCGGATTGAACCACGGGCGGACGCGAACCTCGATCGGTGGCCGAACGCCCCGCTGGGCGAGAAGGGTGCGTCCACGAACCAGCCCCGCCTGAGCGGCGCCTGCAATAGCGGCGTTGGCCGCCAGGGGGTCCGACGCGTCGACGACAACCTGGGCGGTTGCCGTCACACCACGTTTCAGGTCGCGCGTGAAGTCCGGTGGAATGATGATCCCGGCGCGGGCGTCTCCCCGCGCGATCCGGGTGGCCATGACCGCTTTATCCTGCACCTCCCCCCGCAGATCGAAGTTCCCTGTGTTCAATATGGTATGCACCAGGGCTCGGCTTTCGCTGGTACGCGATTCGTCCAACACCAGTGTGGGGAGGTGACGCACCTCGGTCTGGATGGCGTAGCCGAAGAGCACGAGCTGGATGGCCGGGATGCCGATCATCATCGCAAGCGTAAGACGATCGCGACGCATCTGGATGAACTCTTTCCGAAGCATTGCCCAGAAGGGCCACTGGCGTAGACGGGTCGGGATCATGCCGCGGCCTCATCCCGAGGATGCTCGGCTTCGTCGCGTCGCTGCAACTCGATGAAGACATCTTCGATCGTTGGGAGTTGAAAACGGGTCGTGATCTCGCGTGGTGTGCCGACTCCGATCAGATGGCCCCGGGACAGAAACGCCAACCGATGGCATTGCTCCGCTTCGTCCATATAGTGCGTGGTCAAGAGCACGGTCATGCCTTGCGCCGCCCGTTCTCGAATCAGATCCCAGAAATGCCGACGCGAAGACGGATCGACCCCTGCGGTCGGCTCGTCCAGGAACACCAGTTCCGGTTTGTGGACCGTTGCGCATGCCAATGCTAACCGCTGCTTCCACCCTCCACTCAAAGTTGCGGTGAGCTGATCGCGCCGGGCGCCCAGACGCAAATCCGCAAGGAGTTCTTCCACTCGCTGGCGTCCTTCGCGCCCAACCAGGCCGTACATGCCAGAGTAGAATCGGAGGTTCTCCTGGACCGTGAGATCGCCATAAAGGCCGAAGCGCTGTGACATGTATCCGATCACACGGCGGACCCGCTCTGGTTGGGCTACAATATCGACGCCGGCAATGGTGGCGGTGCCCGAAGTGGGGGCGAGAAGGCCGGTCAACATCCGGATAGCCGTCGTCTTCCCTGAGCCGTTCGGTCCTAACAGGCCAAAGATCTCCCCTCGCCCAATGGCCAAGTCGAGCCCGTCGACCGCCACCACGGCTCCGAAGGTGCGACGCAGGGCGATCGCCTGGACGGCAAGAGCGGGAGGTGTTGAGGTCATGGGGCGGTGTGACCCGGAAGTGTCACCGTGGCCCAGAGGCCAGGGCGGAGGGATGGATCGGGTGTGAGGGGCTCAACCTTCACACCAAAGAGGAGGTCGCTTCGTTCCTCTTCCGTCAAAGCGACCCGTGGAGTGAATTCGGCCCGGGGAATGATCGCCGTCACTCGGGCCGGAATTGGAGGGCCATCGAGTTGGATCGTGGCGGTGTCTCCCAGCCGGAGTTGCTCGATGATGCGGGCAGGGAGATAGACTCGTACCCAAGGCTGGTCGATTTGCCCCACCGCCAGTGCGGGCATCCCTGCAGCGAGGACTTCACCGGGCTCAGCGTAGCGTGCGAGGATTTGCCCATCGAACGGAGCAATCAGGACCAAATCACTCGCTCGGGCTTGTGCCGTGCGCCGGGTCGCGTCGGCCGAGGCCACGGCGGCCCTGGCTGCAGCGATCTGGTCGGGGCGAGTCCCGGCTTCAACGAGTTGGAGGCTTTCCTTGGCTGCATCGCGCCGGGCGACTGCCGCGTCATGGCGTGCGATCGCATCGTCGAGTGCCTGCTCGGTCGCATGCCCACCGCGGGTGAGTTCTACCATCCGAACGCGTTCCGCTCCGGCCCGTTTGACTTCGGCTTCGGCCGCGATGAGATCGGCTTCTGCCCGTCGGCGTTCCGGGGCGCGGGCGCCGGCCTCTAAATCCCGAAGTGTGGCTCGAGCGGTTCGCAGTTGCGCCGTCCGGAGGGCGATGGTGGCGTCGAGGTCTCGCAGAAGCAGGATGGCGAGGGTATCGCCGAGTCGCACCTGATCTCCCTCATCGACGAGGATGCGGAGGAGCGTAGCCGAGACCGGGGGGCCAAGGTCGGCCTCGTGGACCTCGACGGTACCCTTTCCTATGGCCCCAGACGATGGCGGTGCGGTGCACGAAAGGCTGAGAGCAAGGCTGATAAGGAGGAATCTGGGTCTCATGGTGCTACTCCACAGCGAGGGGGGCTCTGAGAGCGGCCAGGGCGAAGGTGGCGGCATGATGACCGAATGCCGCAGACAAATCCGGGTGGGTTGGGGTAGCTGTCCCTTCGAGGAGAAGCCGGATAGCCGGTTGAGCAATCATGAAGTAGACCACTTGAGCGATGATGGAAAGGGCCGCAAATGCGGGGTCAAGTTCCGGGCGGAAGCGCCCGTCCCGCTGCCCCGCAGCAATCAATTCAACAAACTGGCGAAAGGTCTTCCCCATCACATCGGTGATGAGGGTCCGGGCGTGCGATGCTTGATGATCGAGCATCTCTCGAACCATCAGCGACACCAGGTTGGGATGAGCGGAGAGGTGGTCGACCTGGACTGCGACCAGTCGGCGGACGCCCTCGGAGGGGTCGACATCGCATAGCTCTTCTCCACCTCGTCGGGCAAACTCAGCGATCAGTCGCTCGAGACAGGCCCGATAGAGTCCTGCTTTGTCGTCGAAGTAGTAGTAGATCAGGGCCGGGTTCACGCCGGCGGCGCGTCCGATGGTTTTGGTGGTTGTTCCTTCGAATCCGGCGTTGGCAAATAGGGGCTCGGCGGCGTCGAGAATGGTGTCACGGGTTCTGGATTCGTCGGGTTGTGCTTGGCTCATGATATTAATTAAACGATTAATTAAAGAATCCGCAACCCACCCACCCTCACCCCGTGGCTTCCATGCCTCAAACCCAGCTTCGCCTCACAGAAGCGCTTGCCACAAACGGCTGTCGCTTCTACTTTTGGGGGCTAATGTTCGGCGAGCTCTCTTCCAAACTCACGGCCACGCTCAAGCGCTTGACCGGTCGGGGTGTCCTCACCGAGGACGCGGTCAAGGAAGGGCTCCGAGAGATCCGGCGGGTGTTGCTCGAAGCGGATGTGAGCTTCGACTTGACCCGACAGTTTCTCGAGCGGGTTCAGGAAAAGGCTGTTGGTGTTACGGCGCTCCAAGCGGTTCGACCGGGGGAACAGATCGTCAAGGTCGTCCACGACGAACTCGTGGCGATGTTGGGCGAGAAGATGGCCCCGATCCATCACGCGAGTGTCCCGCCGACCGTGATCCTCCTTGTCGGGTTGCAAGGCTCGGGTAAGACGACCACGGCAGCGAAGTTGGCTCGGCGGCTGAAGGCCGAGGTCAAAGCACCGTATCTCGTCGCGGCGGATGTCTATCGTCCGGCTGCAGCAGATCAGTTGAGTGTCCTTGGGGACCAAGTGGACGTGGGTGTCTACCGCGAAGACGGACAGGATGTGCTCGGTCTGGTCCGGCGGGGGATCGAGGCAGCGACAAAAGCACGGGCCCGGACGGTCATCGTCGATACCGCGGGACGGTTGCAGATCGACGACGCGATGATGACGGAGCTCCGGAGCCTCAAGTCGGCGGTTAGTCCCCACGAGATCTTGCTTGTGGCCGACGGGATGACGGGGCAGGACGCGGTCCGAGTTGCCTCTGGATTTCACGAGGCGTTGGGGATTACCGGCGTGGTCCTCACCAAGATGGATGGGGATGCTCGCGGCGGAGCGGCACTCTCGATCTACGGGGCGACCGGCGCCCCGATCAAGTTTGTGGGTGTCGGCGAACGAGTCGAGGCGTTGGAGCTGTTCCAACCCGAGCGGATGGCGGGACGGATTCTCCAACAGGGCGATGTGCTCACGTTGGTGGAGAAGGCCCAGGAGACGCTCGACGAAGGTGAGGCGAAAAAGCTAGCCCGGAAGGCGACTTCGAAGCGAGGGCTCGACCTTCAGGATTTTTTGGCTGCGATGCGGCAGATGCAAAAGCTTGGCCCGTTGAAGAATGTGTTGGGGATGTTGCCCGGGGTGAACCCGGCGATGCTCAAAGGGGCCAACCTTGACGAGAATCGTCTCAAGCACTCCGAGGCGATCGTGCTCTCGATGACTCCGGCCGAGCGGACCAACCCGGAGGTGTTGAATGGGTCGCGCCGCTTACGAATCGCAAACGGCGCCGGACGACCGGTCCAGGAAGTGAACCAACTGGTTTCGTCGTTCAAGCAGATGCAGAAGTTTATGAAGTCCGCAGGGAGGTCAGGGGGAAGGATGCCATTCGGGCGTGGGTTCCCCGGCCTCGGCTGAACATAGGAAGAGATATGGCAACTCGGATTCGTTTGCGCCGGATCGGCCGCAAGAAGCTCCCGATGTACCGAATCGTCGTCGCCGACCGCGACGCGCCACGGGACGGACGCTTCATCGACATTATTGGGACCTATCACCCGAAGGTAGAGGGGGAGACCCAGTACACGGTGGATGTCGAGAAAGCCCGTGAGTGGCTTGCCCGAGGGGCAACTCCGACGGAAACCGTCGAGTCGTTGCTCCGGAAGGCTGGCGTCGTCCCCACCCCGGCGGCGTGAACGGCGAGCGCCCACGATATCTGGTAGTGGGGCGACTTAAGAAAGCTCATGGGCTACAGGGGGAATGCACGGTGTTCCCCCTGACGGACGAACCCAGCCAGGTGTTCGCGCCGGGTGCGTCGGTTTGGATCATGGATATGGCGGGAGAGGTGATGGCGGGGCCGGCGATTGTCGAGCGAAGTCGGTCGCATCACCGGAAGTGGCTGCTCGCATTCGAGGGCCACACGAGTCGAGAAGCGGTGGAGCCTTGGCGGGGTCACTTTCTGGGTGTGCCGGCGGACCGACTCCAACCGCCGGGTGAAGGAGAGGTCTACGTCCATGAACTGGAGGGCTTCGCGGTTGTGGACGAAAACGGTGATGCTTTGGGCTTGGTGTCTGGAGTCTACGACCTGCCAAGCGGGTTGATGATCGAAGTCCAGGGCCCCAAACGGGAGGTGCTCGTGCCCTTCCGCAAGGAGTTTGTGACGAAAGTTGATCGCCCCGCCCGACGACTGACGGTGCAGTTGCCGGATGGGCTATGAGGGGTGGACGATGTTGAGCATCGACGTCGTGACACTGTTCCCGGAGGTGATTGAGCCGTTTCTCGCGACCAGTATTCTGGGACGGGCGGCCGATCTGGGGCTGGTACAGTATCGTTTGGTGCAGTTGAGGGACTATACCCACGACCGGCACGCGACGGTGGACGATGCCCCCTACGGGGGTGGTGCTGGCATGGTCCTTAAGCCGGAACCGTTTTTCGAAGCGATCGACGCGTTGGCGCCGACGGGACCGATCGTCATGTTGAGCGCGCGGGGGACTCCGTTCTCCCACCCACGCGCGGTACGATATTCGTTGGGTGAACGACTCACGTTGCTTTGCGGGCACTACAAGGACGTGGATCAGCGCGTGGTCCAGGGGTTGGGAGCAGAGGAAGTCTCGCTGGGCGATTTCATCCTCACCGGAGGAGAAGTCGCGTCGCTCGCGGTGATTGATGCCGTTGTCCGGCTTTTGCCCGGCGCATTGGGTGATCACGAGTCCGCGAGTACCGACTCGTTTTACGACGGGCTCTTGAGCCCGCCGAGCTACACGAGGCCGCCATCGTATCGGGGGTTGGACGTACCCGAAGTACTGCGGTCGGGACATCATGCCGACATCGTGGCATGGAAAGCGGCGGAAGCCGAACGACTGACGCGCGAACGCCGCGCGGATCTGTGGTCGGTGTACCAACACCAAGACCACGCGGACGAATAGGATTTCATGAAGCGCCGGCTTGGCGCGGAGGGTGCGCAGGTGGATCAAGTCAGTACTATTGCCCGTGAGGGTTTGCGATCAGATCATCCCGAGTTCCAACCCGGAGACACTGTGAAGGTGATGGTGCGGGTTCGGGAGGGCGACAAAGAGCGCCTGCAGGCCTTCGAAGGGATTTGTATCGCACGCCGGGGCGGAGGGATCTCTGAGAGCTTTACGGTCCGGAAGATCTCGGCCAGTATCGGGGTCGAACGGATCTTCCCTCTCCACAGCCCAAGCGTTGCCGAGATTCAATTGGTGCGCCGCGGCCGGGTGCGGCGAGCGAAGCTGTACTACCTACGGGCACTCTCCGGAAAAGCCGCTCGTATTCGGGAGAAGCGCGAGCGGTAGACGATGTCAACGATCGTCCCGGGCCTGGGTCACGAGCACGACGCATGGGCTGCGGGGCGGTTGTTGGTTGGCATCGACGAGGTTGGCCGCGGCCCCCTGGCTGGTCCAGTGGTGGCCGCGGCTGTTGCATTTCCTGCCGACGCGGCGCGCATTAGTGGGATGCGAGACAGCAAGGTGCTGAGTGCGGCCCGACGGGAGAAACTGGTGGTGAAGATTAGGGCACGTGCGGTACTGGTTGGAATCGGCGCCGCGAGCCCACGGGAGATCGATCGCCTCAATATTCGGCGCGCGACGGCACTCGCCATGCGCCGTGCGCTCCATTCGATCCTTACCGGTGCATCCACCCCTCTCGTGGTTCTGCTCGATGGACTGCCCCAACCGGAACTTGGCCACGTCCATGAGGCGTTGATAGATGGGGATGCACGGTGCTACTCCATCGCCGCGGCAGGTGTGCTGGCCAAGACGGTGCGTGACCGACTCATGGTGGCCCTCTCCAGTCGGTATCCACAGTATGGATGGGAGCGGAACATGGGATACGGTACGCCGGACCATCTCGCGGAGCTTCGGCAGGGAGGCCCATCCCCTCATCATCGGAAGAGCTTCGCCCCGGTCACCCAGCTTACTCTCGCGCTGTAAGAGGGCTCGGGTCCGTGCGTTGGAGCCTGGCTTTCAGAGAAGCAGGGTCTCGTGTCGGTCTTGCAAGAGCGTAGCCTTCACTCTGGGGTGGACTTACATTCCCCCGAAGCCAAGGCATGGCTAAACGCCCGATGGGGGCGTAGCTCAATTGGCAGAGCAACGGACTTTTAATCCGTAGGTCGTGGGT
>JAJCZW010000121.1 GCA_029262155.1 Gemmatimonadota bacterium | reverse complement strand
GATGGGACTTCCGAATCGCTGCCGCCGTGAGTGCCCACTCCAACTCGGGATAGCGCTCAATCATCCGGCGTGCAATATCGATCTCTTCGAGTTGGACTCGGGCGTACCCTGAATCGGCCCATTCACCCGGGATATACACCGACCAAAACTGTCCACCCACCATCCCGGCCTTCAGCCGAGCCAGATCGGTATGCCCCGCAGTGGGGCGCCTGAGGTCGTATGCCGCAACATCCCGCGGCGCATCCGGAGCATTTCGGATGGCCCAAGGGAGGTCGTTATGACCGTCCACCAATGGGGTTTCTGACAACACCCGCCGGGCAATAGCGAGATGCGAATCGTCAGGGCCTTGACCGGGCGCTGAGGCTATTGGCCAGGAGAGCAACAGGAGGATGGAGACCGAGACACGCATAGGTCCACCTGGAGATGGGAAGGAAGGAACCACCTATATTGCTTCAATCTAGCCAGCCGCGCCGCTACCTCGCACGATTTGGTGCATGGAGAAACCAAAACCTGGTACGGTTCTCGCACGTATTTCTCAGTGAGAGAGCCTACACCTCTCGAGCGATCTCTGTATGAGATGAGGAGGGTTTGTGATCGCCGCTGACGCCAGAACTCGATTCACGGCAGAGGATGTCACCTTGCTTGAGGACGCGCTCGTCGCCACGGCTTCTTTGTTGCATGACTCAGCCGCCGATGTCCTCAACCGATTAGGGGTGGACGACATTCTCGACGATGCGAATGTCACCACCTTCCTCATTGGATGTCCGGTACCGGGGCCATCTCCCTCACTCCTCTTCTACGTCCTCGCCCGACAAGCCCTCCGGAACCATGGTATCGACGATCGTCGGGTGGCAGACTATTGCGCCGCCTTGATGCGTGAGTTCGGGCTCCGCCGCCGAGCGCAAAGAATCACATCCATCGACGACCAAGAGCATGGCACCATGGTCGAGATCATGGAAGACCTTCACCGTTCCGGCGGGCCCCGTCGATTCCGGATCATGGTCCACCTCGGAGAATACGCGCTCTGGCTAGCCGGCCTCTTTCCCGATCGAATCGAGGCTCAGCGCACCAGACGCGGCGGCCCCACCCTCACGTACTACGATGCCTTGGGGTATCGCGGGTACGCTGCCGCCAGTGATCATGCACTGGCCGATCGATCGGGGTTGGCGGACGTCTACCGACTCACCGCTGAACAATTCCCCGTCGTTCGTCGATCGCTCACCGCAGTCAAGAATCGATTGGCACTCCGTGCTGCCTAAGTAGCCTGAGTCGACAAGCCCCTTCCTCCGACCCAGAGGAGCGCACTACCTTCTCTGCATGACCGACCTTACGGAGCGGACAGCGCTCGTCTGCGGTGGGAGTCAGGGCATCGGATATGCCGGAGCATGTGCCCTCGCGCGCGCCGGTGCCCGCGTCGTCCTCCTGGCCCGGGACGAACAGCGACTCCAGCAAGCCATCGAGACGCTCCCCGGTACCGGACACAGTCTGATTATCCATGATCTGTGTCGCCCAGATACCACGGCACAGATGGCATCTTCGATACTCCAAGATCATGGTCCCATACACATTCTGATCAACAACGCCGGAGGGCCGCCTGGCGGTCAGCTCCTCGATGCGACCATCGACATGTTGGAGGCTGCGTTTCGTACCCACATCCTGAGCGCCCAGGCGTTGGTGCAAACGCTCGTTCCAGGCATGCGAGACGCTGGATGGGGTCGCGTCATCAACGTTATCTCGACTTCCGTCAAGCAACCGATCCGCGGGCTCGGGGTCTCCAACACCGTCCGGGCAGCGATGGCCAACTGGGCCAAGACCCTCTCCGTCGAGCTCGGACCGTTTGGAATCACGGTGAACAACGTGCTCCCGGGCGCCACTCAAACCGGTCGATTAGCAACGATCCTTCAGCACCAGGCCAAAGCGGCCGGCCGCACGGTCGATGCCATTCGGGCCGATATGGTGACCGCGATTCCCCTCGGACGGATAGGGAACCCTGAGGAGATCGGTGCCGCGATCGGATTCCTCGCATCGCCAGCGGCCAGCTATATTACAGGGATTAACCTTCCGGTCGACGGCGGCCGCACCGGATCGCTCTAACGATGGAATCACTGCACAACTTCATTGATGGTCAGTTTGTCCCCGCTGCAAGCGGTGCAACCCTACCCGTCACCGAGCCCGCGACTGGCGTGACCTGGTCTCAGCTGAGTGCGAGTGGCGCAACGGACGTCGGCCACGCGGTGGATGCAGCATACCAAGCCTTTCCGGCGTGGTCTCGTCGGCCTGCAGGAGAGCGATCCGCCCTGCTCCTGGCGATGGCGGATGGGATCGAGGCACGGGCGGAGGAGTTCGCCCAGGCTGAGTCTCGGGACACTGGAAAACCGATCGCCTTGGCTCGCGAGATGGATATTCCACGGGCCGCTACCAACTTTCGCTTCTTTGCAACAGCGATCCTCCATTCCGCGACTGAAGCCCATCTAACGGACAGCCGAGCGTTCAATCTCACGCTCCGTGAGCCGCGTGGTGTGGCAGCCCTGATTGCTCCGTGGAACCTCCCCCTCTACCTCCTGAGCTGGAAGATTGCTCCGGCGCTCGCAACTGGGAACACGGCGGTCGCCAAGCCGTCGGAGCTTACGCCCGCAACGGCGAATCTCTTGGCGGAGGTCGCCCTGGCCGCCGGACTCCCTCGAGGGGTGCTCAACATCATTCACGGAACTGGGGACAACGCGGGAGCCGCGTTAATCTCCCATGACAATGTCGCGTGCATTTCCTTTACTGGTGGTACGACGACCGGGGCGTCGATTGCGACCGCCACGGCACCTCTCTTCCGACCGCTCACCCTTGAGTTAGGAGGGAAGAACCCCACCATCGTCTTTGCGGATGCCAATTTCGACGCCGCGCTTGAGGGGACACTTCGTTCGGGCTTTTCCAACCAGGGGGAGATCTGCCTCTGTGGCTCCCGCGTCCTGGTCGAGCGAACGTGCTACGACCGATTCCTGACCACGTTGGTGGAGCGCGTCGCCGCATTGCGGGTAGGCGATCCCCTTGAACCGACAACCGATCAGGGCGCACTCATCTCCCACTCCCATCGGGAGAAGGTGCTGTCGTACATCGCCCTCGCTCAAGAAGAGGGGGGGACGGTTCATTGTGGCGGTCGAGTCCCAGAGATACTTCCGGCCCGCTGTCAGAACGGCTACTTCGTGGAACCCGCAGTGGTGACGGGACTCACGATGGGTTGTCGATTCAACCAAGAGGAGGTGTTTGGCCCCGTCGTCTCAGTAACGCCGTTCGATTCAGAGGAGGAGGCGATTGGGTTGGCCAACCAGAGCCAGTATGGCCTCGCAGCCTCCGTATGGACCACCAATCTTGATCGGGCCAACCGAGTGGCCAGGGCCGTCGCCTGCGGGACCATATGGGTAAACTGCTGGCTCCTCCGCGATCTCAGGGTGCCCTTTGGAGGCGTCGGTCGGAGTGGGCTTGGGCGAGAAGGGGGAAGCGCCGCACTGGAGTTCTTCACCGAGACAAAAAACGTATGCATCAAGCTGCAAGCACCTTCGTCGCGGGGGACGATGTCATGATGACGAACGATTCGATCCTCAGCCCTCGGGCCCCCAAAGCAGTTGGGGCGTTCCCCCACGCCCGTCGGGCTGGTTCCCTCCTCTTCTGCTCTGGGATTGGTCCCCGTCGTCGCGATGAAGAGGCGATTCCGGGTGTGGTCTTGGACACAGCTGGTCGGGTGACAAGCTATGATTTTGCCATTCAGGTCCACACGGTGTTCGCCAACGTCCGGAGCGTTGTGGAAGATGCCGGGTCGTCTTGGGAGCAGATCGTAGACGTGACTGCCTTCCTCACCGATATCGAAGATGACTTCGCCACGTGGAATCAACTTTGGCAGGCATACTTCCCGACCAACGCCCCGGCACGAACCACGGTCGAGGTGACCCGCCTCCCAACCCCGATCGCCATTGAACTCAAAGTCATTGCCACTCTGCCGTGACCCTCTACGACATCACCCCGCGGATCACTCAACATCTCGCCGTTTGGCCCGGCGACACACCACCGACCCGCGAAGTGCTATGTGATCTTGCCCGCGGCGACTCCGTGACCCTTTCAACTCTTCACGCCACGGTACACCTCGGTGCCCATGCCGACGCGCCGAGTCATTACCAGCCGGGGGGAGTCGACATTGCGAACCGCGCGCTCGACGTCTACCTCGGTCGATGCCAAGTCATCGCGGTCTCGCTCGAAGGCCAACAAGAGATCTCCCCTTCCGCCCTTCCGGACACCATCGCCGCACCCCGGGTTCTCCTGGCCACCAACACCGTGCCCGATCCGACAGAGTTTCGAGAATCGTTCGCGTCACTCAGCCCCGAGGCGGTGGCGCTGCTTGCGCGGAGCGGGGTCCGCCTTATCGGCATCGATACTCCAAGCGTCGATCGATTCGACTCGAAGACACTGCCGGCACACCATGCATGTGCCAAGGCCGATATCAGTATCCTTGAGGGGTTGCGGTTGGAGGGGGTGCCCGAAGGCATCTATGAGTTGATCGCGCTTCCGCTTCCGCTGGTCGGGTTCGATGCGAGTCCGGTGCGCGCCATCTTACGTACCTGGTCCCCACACGAGGGGTCCCCCAGTTAGGCTCCTCCCTCGGGTCACACCTTCGACATCGACTCCGCCTACATCCGATGGCGCACGGCCCACAGATCAGGGAAGAGTGGCCGAAACAACGTTCTCTTCAAGAACTCAACGCCGAGCGACCCCCCCGTCCCCCGCTTCGCACCAATCGTCCGCTCGACCAATTTCACGTGCCGATAACGCCACTCCTGTAACCCCTCATCGAAGTCCAGCATCGATTCGCAGAGGATGACAAGGTCCGGTTGGTCGAGATAGACCGTGTAGAGTCCGTCCTGGAGGGCGGTCGATTCTCCAATCGGCTCCCGCACATCTCGAGCAAAGAGGGCCTCAGGAACCGCGACACCTCGGTTAGCAAGAAAGCGATAGAAGGAATCGACGACGGTCGGCTCCTCGTACCGCCGTTGCACCTCGCTCCGATCGGCATCGGGATCCACCTCAACAGTCCGGAACTCTGAGCGTTTGTACCCCAGGAGAAACTCCAACTCACGAAATTGGGCCGATTGAAACCCCGACGCCGTATCGAGGCGATCACGGAAGCTGGAAAAAGAGAGCGGTGTCATCGTCTCCAGGATATCAAGCTGCCCGACGAGCGTCTTCATGATCGTCCGCATGCGTTTCACCGTCGCGATCGCATGATAGAGATCTCCCCTGAGGAGCATCGTCCCAAAGCGATCGGTCTCATGAAGCAGTTGTTTGAACCAGAGTTCGTATACCTGGTGGATCACGATGAACAGCATCTCGTCGTGCTCGGGAGGATCGGATCGAGGCGACTGCAGGCCCAGCAGCTCGGGAAGACGAAGATACGCAGGGTAGGTTATCGGCTTGTCCTTCGGCATCACGCCCTCCAGAGGATCACAACGGCGGCCACCAACACCACACCCAGGGTCACTGCTTGGACAACCCGCCACTGGATCTGCGCCCGGCGGCGGGCCGTGGCATAGGGGATACGGGTGAACGATATCATCGTGTACAGTGGGAGAAAGACCCTAGGAAACGCGCGGTGGAGGAGGCGTTCGAGCCGCTTCTTCCCCTGAAACATCGGCGACGATACGGTGTCCCGCATTTCGAGGAAGTTGGCGATCGCCAGGT
>JAJCZW010000120.1 GCA_029262155.1 Gemmatimonadota bacterium | reverse complement strand
TGGCCCCGCCTTGCTCATCGTCTTCCTCCTCAACGGCGCGGTGGCCTTGCTCACCGCGATGGCGTACGCCGAGCTGGGCGGGGCGGTGCATGGCGCCGGTGGTGGGTATCTCTGGATCAAGGCTTCGCTTCCCGATCCAAGTGGATTCCTCTCGGGCTGGATGGATTGGTTTGCCCACGCGGTGGCCTGCTCCCTCTATGCGCTTGGCTTTGGCGCCTACTTCAGGGAAATGCTGTCCGTTGCTGGAGTGCATGCCATCAGCACCCCGCTGTTCCCTCTGGAAATTTGGCTTGCCCTCGCCGCGTGCCTGTTGTTTGCCATCATCAACTACCGAGGTGCGTCCGAGGCTGGGAAGGCCGGCAATGTGGTGACCATTGGGAAGGTGGTCATCATCGGCGTCTTCATCGCCGCGGGGCTTTGGGCAATGGTCCACCGCCCTGGGTGGCAGGGGTCATTCACCCCATTCATGTCGAACGGATGGGGCGGCGTGCTTGGCGCGATGGGCCTCACATTCATCGCGTTTGAGGGCTATGAGATCATCGCCCAGACCAGTGAAGAGGTGGATGACCCAAAACGTAACATCCCCCGGGCCGTGTTCCTCTCCCTGCTCATTGTCATCCCGATCTATCTCTTGGTTGCCCTCGTGGCCATTGGAGCGGTGGTGCCGCCGGCCGGAGTCGCGATCACCGACTACTTGGCCCAGGCGAAGGAAACCGCCCTGGTCACCGCAGCCGATCAATTCATGCTGGGTGGCGGCATCCTCCTTCTGGTTGGGGGCCTTCTCTCCACGCTGTCAGCCCTCAACGCCACAATCTATTCGTCATCCCGGGTGGCGTTTGCAATGGCACGGGACGGAAGCTTACCCACCGCGATTGCCAAGGTTCACCCGCAACGAGGGACTCCCCACTACGCTATTCTCTTTTCGACTCTTCTCATTATGGGTATGGCCGTCGCACTTCCCATCGAGGATGTCGCCGCAGCCGCCAGCGTCATGTTCTTGCTCCTCTTTGGGGGCGTCAACATTGCGGTCATCCGGTTGCGGAAGCTCCGCCCCGATCTCGACCGCGGATTCAAGGTTCCGTTTGTTCCGTGGACACCCATCGTCGCGATCCTAACCATGCTGGTCATTGCGGCCTACATGGCCTATGACTATCCGCTTGCCTGGGCCGCGGCGGGAGGATGGATCATTGCGGGAACCGGGTTCTACTATGGGTACAGCCGGAAACGAGAGGCCGCATTCCAGGAGCGCGTCCAATGGATGGAGCGGCTGGAACGAAAGGAATATCAGGTCTTGGTCGCGCTCGCCAACCGCGATTCGGTCCCAACCCTGATGGAGACAGCCTGTGCGCTCGCCCATCAGCATCACGGCTCGATCGTGGTGTTGACCGTTGTCGAAGTGGCCGAGGGAGACACACTCCTCAGCGGACGCAAGAACGCTCGAGCCAAGGAACCGCTCCTCCAGGCCGCGGTGGCCTATGCCCAAGAACGCGGCATCAATGCGACTCCCGTTGTGAAGGTCGCCCGGCGCATCAGTCAGGCGATTGCACAAACCGCTCGCGAAGAACATTGTAATTTTCTCCTGATGGGGCAGCCCCTCGGACACTCGTTCTTGGAACGACTGGTGGCGAGCATCGCCGACCGGGTCCTGGTGCGGGCACCCTGTCAGGTCGGTATAGTCTACGGCACCGTCGACCGGGACAGCATCAAGAGCATTCTTGTCCCCGTAACGCGGGGTCCGAATTCTCAACTCGCGGCCGAACTCGCGGCCGCCTTTGGGCCATGGTTCAGTGCGAAGCCACGATACCTGACGGTTCTCCCACAGGGAGCTGACCGTCGGGACAACGAGGCTGCGGTCGCCGAAGCCCGAACCACGGTGGAAGCCGCCGGGGTGACCGACGAGGTCGCTGTCCTCTTCCGGAACGACCCCGGGCGCGCGCTCGCGCAGGAAGCGCGCCAGGGCGAACTTGTGGTGATTGGCGGACCGAGCCAGGGACCGGTAGCTCCGATCCTCGGCGAGACGGTGCCCGTCACGATTGCGAAGAGCGGGACCAACCCGGTCTTGGTCGTGCGAGCGGTTGAACCCCATCGCGCCAACCGGTTCGAACGCGCGTTCTTTGGACAACGCTAGGAGATATGTATGCAGGCGTCGACACAAGGTCCCCTCTCCGAACTCGGGTCGCGATTCTCGGATTATCTCCCGACCCTCTCGGCCGGCCTCCTCCTGGTCGGACTCGGTATTGTGGCCGGCTGGCTGGCAAAGCGGACGGTGGTCGCCTTTCTGAACTGGGTACGCTTCGACCGACTCGGAGGACCCGCGGCCTGGAGAGCCGCATTCGCCAAGGCCGATGTCAGGGCGGCACTTTATAACACCGTTGGCACCGGCGTGATGGTCCTGGTGCTCTTAGTCTTCATCGATAATGCACTCCAGATCTGGGGCCTGACCGTCCTGTTGCAGGTGGTCGATCGTTTCCTCGGATACCTTCCGAACCTGGCACTGGTTGGTTTGATCGTGGGCGTGGGACTCTTCCTGTCGAATCTGACTGCTGAGCGAGTGGAGAATGCTCTGGAAGAAGCGGCTGCCCCGAATCCTCGCTTGCTTGCCGGTATGACCAAGGCTGCACTCTTGGCGGTTGTGGCCGCTCTCGCGCTCTGGGAACTCGACTTCGCACGCCAGGTTGTGATGGGGGCGTTCTTGATCGGATTCGGCGCGATCGGGGTGGCCTTCGCGCTCGGTGTTGGACTGGGGTCAGCACCAGCCATCCGTCACGGCGTCGAAGAGATCTTCGCTCGCCGACGCCGTGACCGAGGGTCCGGAGAGTAGTTACTGCACTTCTACGCGCGTGCCAGTCGTCGTGCCGTGGACCACTTCTTCACCAGCGTCCGTCGCGTACACCGCCGTTATGTTACCACTCAGCATACCGTCATGGAGCACCGATGCGGTTCGGACGCTTACCATGACGCCCGCCCGGATGACGCTCTCGAACGATCCGGTCTGACTCACCAGACTGTCACCGACGATCGAGACTTCGGCGGGAATCGGATCCCGGTCGGCAAGGGTAATGACCCAATCCATCCCAGTCTCACTACCGCTGAGCTGCGACTCCACTGGATCCGAGCCATCCAGCGTCGAGGTGATGTGCCATGTGCCCGCAAAATCTGCGAGCGTGACACTGGGCATCTCATCTATCACGGCTGCATCGTCGGCAGCCTCGCCACCGCCGCATGCTGCAAGGAGTAGCACACAGCACGCACTTACAAATCGACGCATAGAGCCTCCAAAAAGGACATGGAATACGAACATCGTGGGATACCGTCAGGGAACTGACGAACATACGCCCGAAACCGGATGGCCGCAAATCTCAGCCCGACTCGACCGAAATCCAGAGAATGGCATGGATGGGAACGCTGCCTGGACAGCGGTACGGGGGTTTTTGCAGTCTCGCGAGGTGCCGAAGTATTCCGGTGGGGGATGCCCGATCCCACGACGCGACGTTCGACGACCAAGCCTATAACGTCAAGCTGTTATTATACTTATCCCTCTCATAACCCCAAGAGCCACCTGGGCCTTTGGTGGTTCGGTCACCACGGTCTCATCATCGTTTCAATTGCCCATCGACGGCTCCACCGAGCGCAAATTGTCTACCGATGGCTGGGTGAATTGGTTTCCCGTAATGACCCCAAGGGGCAGCCTGTTGTTCACCTTCGGAGCCTCGGGTACACCGAACTGCAGATACTCACCGCTGACGGGACACCACTCGGCCGGTTCCTTCCAGCGATCACTCAGCACCGGTACATCGATTGGAAAGAGGGTGATGGCTTGGACATCGTGACACCGATCTGGCTCCAAGGATGAGGCTCACGCCCCCACGACGGCCCGGAGCAGGATCACGGTGATGTTATCGGTTCCACCGTCCTGGATCGCATCGTCAATGAGGTCACGACAGGTGCCTTCTGAACTCACCAACCCTCCCAGACGCGCCGTGATACGCTCTTCCGGGACATGCTTCGTGAGCCCATCGGTACACAACAGGACGATGTCGCCGGGCTCCAAGTGATGTTTGGATACAACCGGCAAGGTCGTTTGCCCACCTAACGAACTACTGAGCATGTGATTGAACGGGCTTTGCACGCGGCGATCGGCGGGGAGCGCACCGGAGTCAACGAGATCTTGCGCGAGCGTTTGATCACGGGTCAACTGCAACAACGAGGACTGTCGAAATAGATAGCACTTACTATCACCGACATGCAGTAAATACAGATGAGGCCAGGAGGCGACGATCATGGTCAGTGTGGTGGCCATACCGGCGGTATTGCCTTCTTCGGCCCGCTTCAGAATCGCCTGATGTCCGAGTTGTGCCGCCTCCCGAAGGGCATCCTCAAACTCTGCCTCGTCGGTGGCGTCACCGGTGTAGAACGATTCCATCGTGGTCGTCACATACCGAGCCAACGCCTCGACCGCAGCCTGACTGGCGACGTCCCCTCCCCCTTTTCCACCCACGCCGTCGGCGACCATACCGAATGACGCGAGGCGTTGACTCGGGAGTTCGAGGATCTCCCGGTCGGGAAGATTCGTCCCCCCCACGCGCATCGTCTTGTGCAGGGTGCAGTACAGGAAGTGGTCTTCGTTTTTCTTCCGAACTAACCCCACGTGGCTCATCCCGAAGAAATCGAGGTCTTCGTCTCTCGGCCTGGGGCTGGAAGCCGGCCCGGGCGGTGGAGGGCGGTTCACAAGGCTGAACCTACCCCTCTGTCGTAGCGGCGCAAGATCGACGTATTACCTGATCACTGTCCCGGGGCAGGATAGGGGAACGACTTGTTGGGATACGCTGGCGGCGGTGGGACTGGGCGCGGATCTTCGGCGATCTTCTGCTTCAGATACGTAATCGCTGCCTCCAGTTGGGCGTCCTGCCCATTGAACGTGGCATGGGGGAGGTTGTCGACTTCAATATCGGGGAGCACGCCCTCCTGTTCCACCAGCCAGGTGCCGTCAGGCCCGTACACGCCGTTCATGGGAGCGCGTGCCAACCCCCCGTCGCTGAGACGATTCACCGAACTGAGCCAAATCTCTCCACCCCATGTTCGTGACCCGATGACCTGACCGAGGCCGAGGCGCCGGAAACCCTCGGCAAAAGCCTCACCGTCTGACGCAGTTTCTTGGTCGACCAGCACAACCATATGACCCCGGAATGCATATTGCATATTCCAGTACGGTTCGCCGACGCGCCCTTGCCAGTACATCCATGCCCGGCGCATCAGTTTTTCGAGGATAAAACTATCGATGTTCCCACCGCGATTGTGTCGCATGTCGAGAATCAATCCCTGTCGATCGAAGATGGGATAGAAATCGCGATACCATTGGTTGACGTCATTGCCGCCCATCGCCCGGAGGTGCACATAGCCGATCGTGGATTCGCTGAGCGAATCAGTACGATGGCGGCGATCGACCTCCCAGGCGGTGTATCGTAGATTGGCCTCATTGGCCATAGGAACCACGATGACATCCCGGCGCTCCGACCCGCGCAGCACTGTGACCAAGACCTGTTTGCCGGCTTGATTCAGGAGCAGCTCGCCGATGTCGCTGACACTCAAGGTGGGCACACCGTTCACAGCCGCAATGACATCCCCTCGCTCCATACCCAAGCCCGGATCCGCCAGGGGCGACCAGGTGTCGGGGTAGTCCGGTTCGCCAGCGTAGATGGACTCGATCCGATAGCCTCCCTGCGTTGGGGTCCGGACCAGATGGGCCCCAAGCGAGGCCACCGTCACGTTATCCGGTCCGCGGCGGACATCCCCCCCTCTCACACTGGTGTGCAGTGCGGACAACTCCCCCACCATCCATCCAATGAGATCGGAGAGTTCATCGCGAGTCGTGATTCGATCGACCAAAGGCAAGTGCTTAGTGAGCACGCCGTCCCAATCGACGCCGTGCATGCCAGGGTCGTAGAAGTAGTCACGCTCGAGACGCCACGCGTCGACAAAAATCTGTCGCCAATCGTCCCGTACATCGATCGGAAAGGTCCACCCAGCAAGATCAATAGCGGTTTCGTTGATATTGGTGACGCGAACAGGCTTCGCGTCGATCACATGCAGCCTATTCGCTCGCCGAACGAGAAGTTTCTTCCCGTTCCCAGACAGCTCGACCGACCGAACTCCCTCCACGATCTTGGCCGGGACATCCTTCCCATTCCCAATGCGGATTCCCATCAGGTCGGTGCGTGGGCTGGGTCCCGAAGCACGGGCAAGCCAGAACAGCGCGCTATCCGTAGCGTACAGACTTCGGAAATTCCCGGCCGGGATCGGCACCTTCCGGATTCGTGCCGCCAGACCGACGGTATCGATCACAAGAGGAGTGGGCTCGGAAGCTCGCTGGCTGGTTGAGGGCGCCCGATCGAGCGTCAGCTCATCGTCCGGCAAGAATGGCGACCGTGCCCCACGTTGCAGAGCGACTTGATAGATCTCCACCTGGTGATCGAAGAAGGGTTCCGGCTGACGTGGCCCCCAGGGGGCCCCTACCAACGTTTGCAGGTTCCGATCGGAGAGAAAGTACAAGAACTCACCCTTGGGACCCCAGGCGATATCCACACTGTTGACCCGATCACTCGTGACGGTCACCCGTGCTCCGGTCGCCACCGCATAGAGTTTGATCTGGACAAAGCTGTTCGGAGCCACGACCGCATAGGCCAGCCAGTGACCATCGGGCGACCACGCCTGATCGGCAATGCCTTCTCGGAGTTCCGAGATCCGCTGCTGCTGCCCCGTCGCCAGATTGCGAACCCACAGATCGTTGTTGTTGTCCGTCCAACTCACCCACGTGCCGTCGGGTGACGGGGTCGGTCGGAACCGGAGCACATTTCCATTCCGCGTGATCGGTACGTCCGGTCCGACTCCATTGGCCGGAATCCGGGTCAGCTCCAGCTCCCCCGTTTCGTCAGAAAGCCCGAGAAGCGAGTCACTCGC
>JAJCZW010000119.1 GCA_029262155.1 Gemmatimonadota bacterium | reverse complement strand
TGATCGCTCCGAAACCGCAGCGCTCATCGGCCAGGCCTTTCCACCGGTCCGCACCTATCAGGTTGGGGAAAAGACCGTCACTCAGTATCCCGGGTTTCCCGGGCCGTATGGCGACCAGGTCTACTACTACCTCGTCACCTTTCCCAACGGGGCAGTGATCGAAATCGGTGGACACCGCTATCAGTTCAACGATCCAGCAACAGAAACAAGGTATGACCAAGTCATGGAGACGATCATCGAAAGGATGACCACTCAAGACTGAACTGCTCCGAGGTTCATTGCGTTTCTCTCGGAACCACATACGGAGCCTTCGATGCGTTTGACTACTGGAACACCCCTGATCCCGTTTGACCTGCCAGCAATTGACGGAACCCACTTTGCCCTCGATCAGGTGCGCGGCAAACCAATCATGTTGTCCTTCTTTCGATTCGCGACCTGTCCCTTCTGCAACCTCCGGATGCATGAACTGGTATCGCGGTTCGATGAACTCGGACCAGCGTTCGGCATCGTCGCACTCTTCGACTCACCCCTTGATCACCTGCGGGAGCATGCCGAAGGACATGAGGCACCTTTCCCGGTACTCGCCGACCCGTCCCGGATCGTGTATCGAGCGTATGGGATCGAACACTCGAAAGCAGGAGTGCTCAAAGGGATGCTCTTTCGATTCCCGACCCTGATGAAGGCGATGTTCGGAAAAGGGTATTTCCCAACAACGATGCAGGGGAGTATCACAAGTATGCCGGCTGATTTCCTGGTCGATGGGGATGGGATCATTCGGACAGCCTACTACGGGTCCGATGAGGGAGATCATCTTCCCTTTGAACAGATCAAGACGTTCGCCCATCACCCCACCGCCGAGTCTTCCTAGTTGTCTCAGCGTGGTGAGGAAGGCTTTGGCCGGACGATGTACCGGCCAACGAATCGGGCCGCGATCTGATCGGGATTCTCCCCAATGGAGATACCAACCGCAAGCCGAACTCGTCCGGGACGGTGCTTCCGTAACGCGCGGCGCAGATGCTCGTCATCGCTCGGATCGAGTGGCTCGCACCGCGCGTGTGGCGTCGACCGCACTGGTTGGCTGAAGTGGATTGAACTGTCTTGCAGCACTACTTCGCAGGGACCAACATCTGCGTCGTAGACCCACCGCGTGAGGAGTCCCCAGCCCGAAAGCGTACACAACGCATGCAGACTCCCGGCAAAGACAGTCCCCATCCCATTGCGATTCCCGACGACCGGCATTCGAAGGGTCACACCATCGTCGAGCACCAGAACGGCCACACCGAGGGCAGTGCACAGCGGAATCTCTGACCGCATGGTGGCGAGTAGATCTGGGGACGACAGGGTCACGCGAACTCCTCTCACTTTCCCCTGAACGCCGATCTCGCCACGGAGAAAGACGGGGCGGGACCCGGCTCCGGAGAGTGTTTTCTTCGGAGCCGGGCCGGTCTCGTTACGAGGCCGTTACCGGAATCTCTCTCGGGCGAGCCCGTTCGGCCTTGGGAAGTCGAATGGTCAGCACCCCTTGGTCGTAGGCTGCCTCGATGCGTTCGGCATCGATCGAGTTGGGGAGACTGAAGCTCCGTTCAAAGACTCCGTACGACCGCTCATACCGGTGCACCTTCTCGGTCGTCTCTTCGGCAACCTGTTTCTTCTCCCCACGGACGGTGAGGGTGTTGTTTTCCAGCGAGAGCTTCACGTCCTCCGACGCAACACCAGGAACCTCCAGGACAATCTTGAGGGCATCGTTGTCCTCGAAGATATCACAGGGCGGTACCCATGCTGAGGCAAGGGCCGGTGCATCATCGCTGAACCCCGTCCCGAACGCTTGGTCGAAGATATGGTTCAGGCGCCGTAGGTTTGTGGCCGTCGTATCGAAAGGACGGCGTGTGGTAGTGAGCATGGTACAACCGTGGGTTCAAGTCCAGGCGGCCAGCATGCTGCCGCTAGCACGAGAGGAGGCATTCGCCGTGCCATCGCCATCTGCCAAACTGACGCACGCCAAGTGGCTCCGACTGGCGTTTCGGCAGGCGTATCGTCCACGAGCACCACTCCTCTGATCCATCCCAGTGGACTAGCCTTTTCCCCTGTCTCGTCATTGATTTGCTGGTCTCCATGAACCACGTTCCGGAACCCGTTACCGTTATCGAGGCCTGAGTGACCGACCCTACTCCATACCGGCTTCTCTTCTGCGATGATGACCCCGCGATGCTGAAGCTTATGACGAGCCATTTTTCCCAGTTGGGACACGAGGTCCACCAGGCGACGACGGGCGCCGAAGCCATCGAACGCTATGGGGAAGTCAGGCCGGAAGTCACGGTGTTGGATATCGACATGCCGGAGATGTCGGGGTTGGAGGCCCTGCCGATCCTCCGTCAGCAAGGTGCGGCTGTCATCATGTTGACGGCCCAGAGCGAAATCACGCTCGCCCTCAAGGCCTTGAAATTGGGGGCAGAAAACTACCTTGTGAAACCCACCGACATGGAACACCTCGAAGGCATGATCGAGCGAGCGATTGATCGAGTACGTGGATCAACATCCTGACAGCGGCTAGCCGGCAGCTCGGTTGGGACCTAGGTGGTGGTTACAGAACTTCGTGATCCACCACCGAATCCCAAGGACAGTACTGCCCCACCTGTTCCAGCCACAATTCGAGATTCTCTTCTACAAAAGTCGGCGTTCCGTCACAGATCTCGATGCTGGCATCAGCCATGGTCCACCGATCTAGAACAAAGTGCCAATTCCAGGGTGCGTTCTGGCCGGCATCCCCCCGATCGACCACCCCGTTGATATGTTGATTGCGTTTCTCAAACGGAAGGGCGAGTTGGGCATCGACTTGGGCCAGCACGGCGGGGTCCGACGTCCGAGCGACAAATGTAAGTGCGGGCCGGCCTCGCATCACGAACCGAAAGGTTCGCGCGCCTGAGGGGCTGGTGGGGGTGCCGCTACATCCCACGATCGTGAGCAGTGCGATCAGTCCAGTCGTCGGGCGACGCAGCATTCGTATCATATGGTATACGACGCCCGGTGGTCGCACCGTTACACATCATCACTCATCTACAGTCACCGGCAAGCCGGCAGCACGCCACGCCGCGAAACCACCCGTCAGGTTCTGAACATCGTGCCAACCGTGGGCGAGGAGTATGCTCGTTGCGATGGCGGAACGGGACCCCGCTTGGCAATGAAGAACCACCGGTCGATCCGCCGGAATCTCATCCAACCGACCAGTCAACTCCGGGAGAGGGATCAGGACCGCGCCCCGCACGTGGCCATCATTCCACTCATTTCGTCCCCGAACATCGATGACCGCGACCGCTTCGCGATCCATTCCCGAAAGCTCCTCGACCGAGAGCGTCGACATCGACCCGAGCACCTGACCCGCTGTAACCCACCCGTCGACCCCTTCCCGACCGAGGTAGCCCCGGACCCGATCATAGCCAATCAGGAGGAGCGCCTGAGCGATCACCTCCGCCGTATGGTCGGATTCATCTGGCAGGAGGCAATAGAGGTCGCGGTCGGAGGGAAGTACCGATCCAGCATAGGTTGTGAAGCTTTGGGACCATGGGACGTTGACCGACCCCGGAATATGCCCCGCCGCAAAATCAGCAGTCGAACGCGTGTCGAGGAGCAGGTCGTCGCGGAGCACCTGTGCCAGGCGATCGGGGCCGATGCGTTTCGGCGCTCTGCGTTGTCCGATTACCGGCGGCCCGGCTCGATTCACCACCTTCATCCTCCCAAAGTACGCCGGTGGTTCAGTCTGCCCTTCGAGCACAGCCGCGACAAACTCTGATTCGTCCTCAATTTGAAACGCCCAATTCGTCCGACGTTCGTACCCCAGGGTCGACTGCGGCACCGCGCTCAATCCCTTACCACAAGCCGACCCAGCGCCATGGCCCGGCCAGATCTGCAAGTGGTCGGGCCGTCGGCGAAATGCGACAAGACTGCGATAGAGCATCCGCGCAGAGGTTTCACTTTCATCCGCTAAATGGGCCGCTTTCTCCAGAAGGTCGGGACGTCCAACGTCGCCAACAAAGACAAAGTCGCCGGTGAACACACCCATCGGTTCGGTCGCAGAAGCGGTGTCGGTCAGGAGAAACGACAGATGCTCTGGCGTATGGCCTGGTGTATGGATCGTGGTAAAGGCGACGTTGCCTACCTTGAACGTGGTACCGTCGCCAAGAAGGACAACGCCCGGGTCATCCCGGAAGGCGTACTGCCACTCAGGCGGCCCAGCATCAGAGAGCAGCATGCGGGCACCGGTCCGTGCGGCAAGCTCCCGCGTCCCACTCACAAAATCGGCGTGAATGTGGGTTTCCGTGGCATGGGTGATCCGGAGCCCTTCCTTTTCGGCGACGGCGATGTACTGATCGACGGCTCGGTTGGGATCGATCACAATCGACTCGCCGGTTGCCGCACATCCGACGAGGTAGCTGGCCTGGGCAAGCTGGTCATCATAAAAACGGTGAAACAGCATACGACCCTCCCGTTATCGGTCGATCACTCCGGTCGGTGGAGTGGCGGATCGGTCCACCGCGCCCTTTCCCTCTCCACGCCACAGGACAAAGACACCCATCACAAGCAGGAAGACGGCGAAGCCCTTCCGGAGGCTTGGTTGGGAAACGTGTTGTGCGACCCGCGACCCGGCAACCACCCCCACAAAGGCGAGCAGCGAGAAGACCGTGACCACATCCCACGGGATGGTGATCGCTCCTACATACTTGACGAGACCAGCCCCACAACTCAACGCGATCAGCACCAGGGAGGTCCCCACGGCTCTCCGCATCGTGACCCCGCCAATCAACGCGAGCGCGGGCACATAGAGAAAGCCCCCACCCACCCCAACCAGCCCGGTCAGCACCCCCACGGCAGCACCCAGGAGGAGCATCGCCAGGGGGTGTCCCGCTTGGGCCTCCGATGTGGAGCCGGTAGTGGCCCTGCGAAGAAGCATCGCCACAGCAGCCCCAAGCATCACGATGGCGAAGAGGGTGACTTGAAACTTGGAGGAGACTCGAAGTGCCAGCGCCGCACCACCGAACGATCCAACAATCGCAGCCGGCCCAAAGGCGAGGGCCGCCCGGAAGTCCACGTTCCCGGCGCGATGATGTCGCGAAACTCCGAAGAGGCTGCTCAGGCCGACGACGACCAGGCTCATCGGCACCGCCTCCTTCATCCCATACCCGAAGAAATACAGCAGGACTGGGACGGTGAGGATCGACCCTCCTCCACCGAGGAGACCGAGGGAGAGACCGATGAGAAGTGCGAATGCGTAACCGAGGAGCAGGCCGACCTCCATACGTGGGAGAAAGATTACCTACTTACTGACCGATCGAATTCCCATACCGTGCGCTAAGCATTAACCCGCCTAACTCGATGGACAGAGAACCCGACGCCCTCGCACCAACACACGATCGGAGTCGGATCCGCTCACGTACCACGTAGCACCGAGAATCGAATCGACGGTGGAACGGAGCTCCACATTCCACCGTGTCCCTCCAGGGATCTGCAACCGGAACACCAATGAATCCTGTCCCACCGGGGACCAGCCCCGCAGCGTGTACGTGCCCTGCCACGACGCGACCGGGAACGATGCCTGCGCACTATCAGCTAATTCAACAGGGTCGACGGCGTACCACGATCCCTCATCGGGAGCCTCGTCGGCGGCTGGGAGGTCACGGAACCGAATCGTCGATGGGAGAAGCGGACCGATTTGGCGGACTCCGCCCCGATACCAACTCAATGCATAACACCCGGCGAGCCGAGTCGGATCCTGACCCACAGGTTGGCATGCCACCGGGAGGACGAGGAATGCGAGCAAAGCGGCGAGTGCCGGTTGTTGCCTCATAAGCCAACGAAATCGCACTTCTCCCCCGAGAGTAGACCTAGGCATGGCATCTATCGTTGTTCGAATCGCTGGGACGCTGGGGCACCAGGATTCCGCAAATCGATTCCGTCGTTCACCAGGGCCCAATAGTCGACGACGGCAGTGTCCGCCATCAGCCTCATAAACTGAGGGAATGTCTGGGCGATCTGGGTACTGAACGAACCCGGTACGGTGGAGGGAAGCAAGAATCCACGACCGAACCAGCTTCGGACGAGAACGCTATTGGCCCGATAGGGCAGGGTCTGCACATTACGAACGAAGGCTGGGAATGACCCAGCGCGAAAAAGATACTGCTCCACGTTGGAGAGATAGAATACAGAGACGGTCTCGCCAATTTCACGGAGATAGTCACCAATGGCTCGAAGAGCCTTGGGGCCAGCGAGATCCCCAACCACCGGGAGGATGCGGTGCCGGTTCTGGAGTCCCCTTACTGTCCGCCAGCGATCTTCCGTGGACAGGTAGCTGGTCGCGATCCCGTCGAGATCGGTGGCCAGGTAGAGTTGGCGATTGGTGGGAAAAACCAAGCGGAGCCGCCGACTCCGGGTCGAATACCGCACATCGAGGCCGGATACAGCGAATTCGTCGTGGAACCGCCGCACGGTCTCCAGATCGTCGGGATTCAAGACCACCCCGTACCGAGCGACCCGCTGCGTCAGGCGGAGATGATTACGCGCATGCACGGCGGAGTCCAAGGGGGTCCGATCGATATAGTCTATGAGTGATTCCAGATCCATATCGGTCCAGAGATAGAGATCCCCTGGCACCGGCCGACCGTACAGTTGGCAGAGATATTCAAGTCGGTTCCGCGACGTTTCGAACATCGCCTTCATAAGCAGATGCAGGAGCATGTTATCTCGCCGGATATCGATCACGAAAGCGATCTTCGGGGTCGTCGCCGCGATATACGAGAAACTCTGCTCCGGTCCAACACCCAGATAGGCACCGCCCGATAAGTCGAGCGCACGAAACGCACCGAGCACATGCAGGTACGATGTCTCATTCGACACGAGATTATCGCTCTGAAAAAAGCCGGGGCCTTCGGAGAGTCGGGTAATGAGGCGGGAAAACTCGGTGCCTTGCGGCGCAGAACGCGGGGAGGCCAAGAGTGGTACTGTGAACAACAAGATCAAGAAGCGACGCATGGGCTCTTCCCATCAGGTGCAGTTGGGGTGGGATCGCCTCAGCCGGGTACCCACCAGAAGTAATGTATCCCAACCCCCGGGGAAGCCGCTCCGCCACCCGAGGCCCCCATCGATACAGCGAAACGTTGACACCTTCCACGTCGGTCTTCCGTATCGAGAGGATGGCCGTAATGTTCTTGTCGCGGTCTTAAAGACCAGTGACCGGTGTCCGTCCAACGCAACCCTGACCAATCGTTGTGCCACCCGTGGTGATTGGAGTCTATCGTGGAGCGCCGTAACTTCTTACAGTACAGTGGATTGGCTGCCGGAGCATTGGTCGTGACCCCGTGGGGGAAGACCTACGCCGACTGGAACGGGAGCCTGACCGCCATTCCGTCGGCCGACAAGAAGCAGCTGGCCGATACCGCCTTGGGGGCCGCCCGGTCCCGCGGGGCAACCTACGCCGACGTCCGCATCGGTCGGTACCTCAATCAGTTCATCAACGCCCGTGAAACCAAGATCCAAGGTGTCGCCAACACCGAGAGTTTCGGGGTAGGCGTCCGCGTGATTGCCAACGGCACGTGGGGGTTCGCCAGCACCAACGACGTCACAGCCGATGGTGTGGCGCGAGCGGCCGAGCAGGCGGTGGCGATTGCCAAGGCGAACGCCAAGGTGCAGAGCGATCCCGTTCTCCTCGCACCACAGCAGGGCTTCGGGGAGGTCCAGTGGCAGACGCCGATCGAGAAGAGTGCCTTCGAAGTCTCGATTGCGGAAAAAGCTGACCTCCTGAAAGCGGTGGGCGAGGCCGCAGCCGCGGGAGGGGCAGGTTTTATCAACTCAGGGCTGTTCCTGGTCAATGAACAGAAGTATTTCGCTTCAACCGATGGCAGTTATATCGACCAAGACATCCATCGGACGTGGCCAAACTTCAACGTGACCGTGGTCGACAAAGCGAGTGGCAAGTTTGACACCCGGCAATCGTTGTCGGCCCCGGTCGGCATGGGATGGGAGTATCTGTCCGGACGACCGGCCGGCAAGATTCAGGGGCCCGCCGTCCAGACCTACGGCCAGTTCTATGACATGGTCGAGGATGCCCGCCTCGCAGCGGAACAGGCCACCGCCAAGGTATCTGCGAAGTCGGTGGAAGCTGGGAAGTGGGACCTGGTGCTCGATCCATCCCACATCTGGTTGACGATCCATGAGTCGGTGGGTCATCCCCTCGAGCTCGATCGGGTCCTCGGATACGAAGCCAACTACGCCGGCACAAGTTTCGCCACCCTCGACAAGTGGGAGAGCAAGAGCTTCAAGTACGGCAGCGATCAGGTCAACTTCGTTGCCGACAAGACCCAGCCGGGCTCACTCGGCGCGGTAGGCTATGACGACGAAGGGGTGAAGACCCGAGAGTGGGACCTGGTCCGGAACGGCGTCTTGGTCAACTACCAGGCCATCCGCGATCAGGTCCATATCTTGGGGCAGAACGCCAGCCATGGGTGCTGCTATGCCGACAACTGGAGTTCCGTCCAGTTTCAGCGGATGCCCAATGTCTCACTCGAACCCGGTTCGGCGCCCCTGACTCCCGACGAGATGATTGCTGGTGTTGAGAAAGGGATCTACATCGTCGGGAACGGCTCCTACAGTATCGATCAGCAGCGCTACAACTTCCAATTCGGTGGCCAACTCTTCTACGAGATCCGAGACGGCAAGATCGTTGGGATGCTCCGTGACGTCGCCTATCAGTCCAACACCCAAGAGTTTTGGAATGCGGTCAGTGCCATTTGCGACCGTCGCGACTATCGATTGAATGGGTCGTTCTTCGATGGGAAGGGTCAACCTCCCCAAATCAGCTCGGTGAGCCACGGGGCCGCCACCACTCGGGTGGACGGCGTCAACGTCATTAACACTGCGCGCCGCATCTAACGCTGCGTCGACCATCGTCCAGAGGAAGAGCCATGTCCCAGATGACCGAAGCCGAAGCCCGCGCACTCCTGACCAAGGCGTTGGCCTTCTCCCAGACTGATTCCTGCGAGATCAACATCAGCGGCAACGTGAGCGGCAATATCCGGTACGCCCGGAACACTGTCAGCACCGCCGGCGTTGGAGAAGATGTCACCCTGGTTGTCCAGGCGAACATCGGGAAACGGAGCGGGGTGGCCACCGCCAACGAGTTTACCGATGAGGCACTGGAACGCACCGTCCGGCGGGCGGAAGAATTGGCGCAGCTCGCACCGGAAAACCCTGAGTTCATGGATGTACTCGGGCCGCAGGAATACACCACAACCCAAGCGTGGGTCGATCAGACGGCCGCCATCACGCCGGACGACCGGGCCGAAGTCGCTGCAGCGAGTATCCGTCCGGCGAAAGCACAAAATTGCGTGGCCGCGGGGTTCTACAACGACACCGCCGGTTGGCAGGCGATGGCGAACACCAAAGGCCTGTTTGCCTACCACCGCCAGACTCGAGTGAACTTCTCTGTGACGATGAGGACGGAAGACGGCACCGGCTCCGGCTACGTCGCACGCGACTACAACGACGTCGCCAAGTTCGATTCGGGCGCGGTCAGCAGCATCGCCGTGGAAAAGGCTGTCGCCTCCCGCGAGGCGCGTGCGATCGAACCCGGGAAGTACACCGTGATCCTGGAACCCGAGGCATTTGTCGACCTCTTGCAACCGCTGGGATTCAGTTTGAACGCCCGCAACGCTGACGAAGGCCGCAGCGCACTTTCCAAGCCCGGAGGCGGCACCAAACTGGGCGAAAAGATGTTCGATGAGCAGGTGTCGATCTACTCCGATCCGTCCCATCCGGAGGTCCCTACCTCACCCTGGGCCGGCGATGGCCAGCCGCAACGGCGGACCCAGTGGGTTGAGAACGGCGTGGTGAAAAACCTTGCCTATTCGCGGTACTGGGCCGAAAAGACTGGTCACGAGCCGGTCACGTTTCCAGCCAACATGATCATGGCTGGTGGCACCGGATCGGTTGAGGATCTCATTCGCGACACGGCCCGCGGCGTGCTCGTCACCCGCCTGTGGTATATCCGGTTCGTAGACCCGCAGACGCTTTTGCTGACGGGACTCACCCGGGATGGAACCTTCTTTATCGAGAATGGCCGGATCAAGCACGCGATCAAGAATTTTCGATTCAACGAATCGCCCATCATCATGCTCAATAATGTGGACGCGCTGGGAACACCCACGCGGGTCCGAGGCAACTTGATTCCGCCCATCCGGGCCCGCGACTTCACATTCTCGAGCCTCTCGGACGCTGTGTGACCCCGAGACGTTCCGGCCTTCGGCCCGCCGGAGGCCGGAACCGTCCTCCCCCATTCACCTTCACCCGCCTGCAATACACCTCCGGTGATTGGGATGTCGATCAGCGCATGCCCTCGAATGTGCTCCACTCGCTGGTCGAATACACCACCATCCCCGTCGCAGAACATGAACGGATCGTCCCCTTGGCCAGCCCCGAGGTTTTCGATACCGGCTTTGCCTATCTGACGGGCCACCGGCTGGTCCAATTCACGGCACGCGAGCGCGCGGTGTTTACCCGTTACGTCAAGGGCGGCGGATTTGTGTTCGCTGACGACTGCAATCACGATATCGACGGTCTCTTCGCCCGATCGTTCGAAGCCCAGATGGCGACGATCTTTGGTGCCGACGCCCTCCAGAAGATCCCCAACGATCACGACCTCTATTCAGCATTTTTTCGTTTCGAGGATGGTCCCCCGACTGCCAGCTTAGAACTCAACGGCTGGGGCGACGACCTGGTACACGACTACCTCAAAGCGATTACCATTGACGGTCGCATTGCCGTATTGTACAGCAACAAGGACTATGGGTGTGAATGGGACTACGATTTTCGCAACAAACGCTTCCTCGCCGAAGACAACACCAAGTTCAGCGTCAATATCGTTGTCTACGCGATGACGGCATGAGGATGACATGACCGAGACGTCCGGTGATATCGCGACCGAAATCGAGATCGTCATGGCGCGCTTGGCGGCCTTGCGACAGGAAATCGCCCGGGTCATCGTGGGGCAGGACGCCGCCGTCGAAGAGCTGCTCATCACGTTTCTGGCGAGCGGACACGCTCTCCTTGAAGGGGTACCCGGACTCGCCAAGACCCTGATGATTCGGACCTTGGCCGATGCCGTCCATTTACAGTTTCGCCGAATCCAATTCACCCCTGATCTGATGCCCACCGACATCCTCGGGACCGAAATCCTCGAAGAGGATCACGCCACCGGGAAGCGGTTTTTCAAGTTCAACCGTGGGCCAATTTTCGCCAACATCGTACTGGCCGACGAGATCAACCGTACCCCACCGAAAACACAAGCCGCGCTCCTCGAGGCAATGCAGGAAGGCGCCGTCACCTACGGGGGGACAACCCACACACTTGACCGGCCGTTCTTTGTGTTGGCCACACAGAACCCCATAGAACAGACCGGCACCTATCCCCTTCCTGAAGCCCAGCTCGATCGTTTCCTGCTCTACATCCGGCTGGGGTACCCCGCCTCAAACGAGGAACAGGAAATCCTGGCCCGCACCACGGGGCGCGATACGCCACGTGTTGAACCTGTGGTCACTAGTACCGAACTCCTCCAGGCACAGGCCCTGACACGGGACGTGCATATCACGGAGGACCTCCTGGCCTACGTGACACGCTTGGTACGCGCCACGCGCCCAGATCAGGACGCCCCTCCCTTCATCCGAGACTGGGTCCGGTGGGGTGCAGGCCCCCGCGCAGGGCAAGCGCTCGTGGTTGGCGCCAAAGCCAGGGCGCTACTGCATGGTCGATTCAGCGTGACACCACCCGACCTCGCTGCCGTCGCGTTGCCGGTGCTCCGGCACCGCATCCTCGTGGGCTTTCGCGCGGAAGCCGATGGGATCGATGCCGACACAGTAACCCATCGCCTCCTGGATACCATTCGATATCCGTCGAGCCCGCCCGTGTGACACGACCCGTCACCGCCTATCGCTTCCTTGATCCCGTTTCCGTGGCCATGCTCCGCGATCTGGATCTTGCCGCCCGGACCATTGTCGACGGGTTCATGCTCGGCATGCATCGGAGTCAACGCGCGGGTGCCGGGTTAGAGTTCAGTCAGTATCGGAGTTATCAACCCGGCGACGACTTGCGACAGGTCGATTGGAAGTTGTTCGGCCGATCCGACCGCTACTTCGTGCGGGAAGCTGACACCGAAACCAGCGTCACGGTACGCCTCTTGGTCGATGGCACTGCGTCGATGCTGGAATCGGACGGGGCCCTTACCAAATTCGACTATGGAAGGCATGTCGCCGCCGCCCTCGCCCTCATGGCCACCCGGCAAGGGGATGCGGTAGGACTCTCTATCGTCACGGACGGTGCCATTCACACGGTCCGCCCAAGTCGGGGCCAACAGCATCTACACCACATGCTCCATCTCCTCGAAGACGTGGCCCCACATGGACAGTGGCCGCCCTGGGAACGCATCGAGACCGAACTGGAGGTCGGAGGACGTCGGGGCGTCACCGTTGTGATCACCGACTGTGTCGAGCAGAATACCGAGATTCAACTCGCGCTCAAAAAGATGGTGGCCCTCCGACACGATGTGATCTGCCTGCACATCACATCCGCGTCGGAGCGCGACCTTCCCTGGGAAGGCCCCACCACGTTCGAAGAACTCGAAACCGGTCGACGGATCTCCGCCGACCCCACTGCGCTCCGCGACACCTACCGCGCCCGCTGGCAGGCAGCTGTACACCATCTTGAGGTGGAGCTTGAGGAGATGCAGGTGGATTATTGTCGAATGAGCCTCGACGAACCCTTCGCCCTCGCGCTCAGGCGGTACCTCGCCGCCACCGCTCGCACCCGATGACCGGAGTCAACATCGGATGCCCGGACTAACGACCCCTCTCTGGCTGCTCGGTGGTTTGGCGCTGGGGATTCCAATTCTCCTACACCTCTGGAGCACCCGCGCGCGACGGATCATCCACGTGGGGACTGTGCGTCACCTGGAGCAGCTTTCGACCGCCCGTGCGGCGAGTCGGCGGTTGATGGACCCTCTCCTCTTGCTCCTACGGATGATGGTCCTGGTCCCTCTCATACTCCTACTCGCCGGGCTGGTCCTCCCGGCGAGTAAGCGCACATCTACCGTCATAGTCTTGATCGATCCGATCGTGCTCCACGATGAACTCGGTCGGATCGATCCCATCGTCGATTCGATTCGTCGGACGGGAACACCAGCCTACCTCCTCACTAACGATTTCACCGCGGTTCGCTGGGGCACGCCATCCCTCATCCCCGATCTGCCGGATCCGATCGACCCGTGGACCCATCTGCTCCAGGCCAGCCAACACTTCCCTTCGGCGACGACATTCCTGGTGATCGCACCGAGAGAATTCAGTGCTCGGAAAGGGCCACGCCCATTGCTTTCCACGCCTGTCACTTGGCATGCCCCTACGCTGTCCCGCCCCGGAATGCGAATCCAAGCGGCCTGGATGGGACAGGGAGATTCGGTTGTACTCGATCGAATCACGACTTCTCCCGAAGGAATGTCATCCCGTTCCCTTGTGACCGTCGCCGCTCCGCCGATCACACAACCTGTTACTCGAAGCGGTGTCCGCCTGACTCAAGAGCGGGATGGTCTCTTCGTAACGCCGCTCACGGTTCCCGGTGAGCGCTCGGCCCCATCCATGATCGTCCGCCCACTCCCCCCGTACACCGTCCTCATCGTTGCTGACCCTGATCGCGAAGCAGAGGTTGGATACCTCGGCGCAGCGCTCACCGCTGTGGAACACACCACCCACCTCTCCTTCTCCACGGAGGTGTCGTACGACAGTCGCCGAGTGACACGTCCAATCGATGCAGGTTCGCCGGCTTGGGTGTTTTGGCTGGCCCGAACCCCGCCTCCGGCCAGCATCGACTCGCTGGTCCAGCGCGGCGCCCAACTCTTCTTGAGCGATCCCCAGATCGGTGTCGATCTGCCGGGATCGGGCACGACCATCACCCCCAGCGCGAGTGGCCTATGGGGCCAACTCGATCTCGGCTCGGCCCGTCTCTGGAAGCGCGTATCACCTGACACTGCGAGTACCGCGGTCGTGGTTCTCACCGATGCACGCGGTCAACCGCTTCTGACGAGGGAAGTCCTTGGTGCCGGGGTGAAGTACCGATTCTTTAGCCGTTTGGATCCTACTTGGAACTCGCTCGTACTTGACCGCGGCTTGCCCGAGTTGCTTTGGGCGGTGATGCTCCCCGCCGACCTGGCCGAGACACGGTTCGCAATTCCACCAACAACTCCGCTCGCCACCTCGCAATTAGTACTGTTCGATCTGCCGAGCGCGGCCGACACCACCCTCGTCCCACCCAAACGGTCCCTCCGATTGCCGCTGCTGCTCATCACCATCGCGCTCTTCGGGACGGAACGACTCGTCATGGCGCGAAGAGCCCGGGGCCGGACTCGATGAGCGGAGGATCGGTCCTACTCGACCAGGTGGCGAAGGCGACTGAACGCCGACGCACACTCGTCGGCGTCGTGGCGGTCGTGCTCACCACCCTCGTCTTTGGCCCCGGACTCGCCCGGGTGCTCCATGCCCCGACACCATGGATGATGAGCCTTGCCCTAACAGTGCTTGTTGCCGGCCTCACCGGTGTCGTGCTCCGGCAACGCTATCGTCCAATAACGGCGCTCTCCATCGCCCGTCGTCTCAATCACTCTGACCCTATGGTTGAACACTCCGCCGATCTGTTGGTGCGCCGGGTCGCCGATCTGTCACCACTTGCCCAGTACCAACGCGGTCGGGTCGACCACGCCCTCGCCACCCTTCCGAAAAGCGGGCTCACCGTGAAGGGCGACGTAGGACTGTTGCTCGCTTGGAGCGGTGTCATGGCCGTACTGGGCCTACTGCTCCTCCTGAAGCCGATGACGACTGCATCACAGCCTCGCCGCGCTGTCGCCCCGGCGATGGCGGTTTCGACCGGCCTTGTCTCACCGACCCTCCGTCAAGCGCGGGTGCGCATCACGTCGCCCCGCTACACGAGTATCGGATCCCGCACCACGACTGATCTCGACCTAGAGGTCGTCGAAGGTGCCACGATCGAATGGACCCTCCGCCCCAATCGTCCAGTCAGCGCGGTTCAGATTCTGTTTTCGGATGAGGACACCCTGCCACTGGTACGAAATCGGTTGGGCGAGTGGGTGGGAAGCGCGACGGCGGTTCGTAGGTCCCGACTGTACCGTATTTCGCTCCTGGACGCAGATAGAATCGAGTTCAGAACTGAGGATCACCGCCTGGCCGTTCGCGCCGACCAACCTCCAACCATTGCGATTATCGAGCCTGAAACACGCACCGACATACGAGCGGGATCTTCGCTCCACGTCCCTATGAGTGCTGTCATTGAGGACGATCACGGGGTCGACCTCTCGACCCTTGAGGCCACGATCACCAAAGGCCAAGGGGAAGGAGTCACCTTTACTCGACGTTCGATTCCGATCGTCCCCGACCCAACAGGCCTCCGCTACCACCATACCTTCGACCTCGACGCGATGGGACTCCAGCCCGGTGACGAACTCTATTTCCACATCGAAGCGACCGATCTTCGTACGCCGTCACCCAATCGGAGCCGTTCAGAAACCGTGTTCCTGCGCATTCCTGATACTGCTGCCACTGTCGCAACAGACTTCGCAGGGATCGCCCTCGCGCTCCCGCCTGATTACTTCCGGAGTCAACGACAGATCATTATCGATACCGAACAGCTCCTGACCGACGCCCCAACTCTCACGACAGACGTCTTCCGTGATCGGGCGAACGGGATTGGGATGGACCAGGGGCTCCTGCGGCTTCGCTATGGTGAGTTTCTTGGCGACGAAGTTGAGGACGGGGCGGGCTCGCCCACTCCGGACGATGCGAACGCCACCCGCCCGGTCGACCCGAACGCCCCGCCACCCGACCCCGCGCAAGCGGAGGTGCACGATCACGATACGGAGGAGAACGCAACCTTACTGGCAACCTCGGTAAAGGAGAAACTCCGAAGTGCGGTGCAGGAGATGTGGCAAGCCGAGCTCTACCTCAGAACCGCCGAGCCTCGGACCGCACTCCCCTATGAGTACCGAGCGCTGACGCTGTTGAAGGAGGTACAACAGGATGCCCGGGCGTACGTGAAGCGGGTTGGTTTCGATCCGCCGCCCTTGGAGACAGACCGAATTCGGTTAACCGGAGATCTTTCGGCCCTCCACGAATGGTCGACGCCGAGCAGGTCGACTCAGGACACCGCGTTGGCGGACATCCGGGCCGCCGTCCTGGTCTTGAACGAACTCTCCGCTGGTCATCCCTCCACCGATCGCCAACGAGTCGTCCTTGAACGTGCGGGACAGTCGCTGGCGTCCGCAGCCATTCAGCGGCCGGGGCTCCTACCAGCACTCCGCTCCCTCCGAACGATGATCGACCGGCTGTCGGTGGGTGAGCAGTGCCAAGAATGTCTCCTTCCAATCGGGAGTGCCTTCCGGCAGATACTGCCTCGCCCATTGCCCGGCGGCATGCCGGGATCTGCCGACCGCGCCGACCTGGGGGAAGCCTACCGGGCATCGCTGGCACGTCGGCGGCAAGGCCGGATCCGATGACGTGGTCTCCAACCGGACGGGGCGAAGTGTTCCTCCTTTTCCTGATCTTTGCGCTCACTGCCGGTGCCCTCTACCTGGAATGGACCCGCCCACGACAACACGCTCGAACGTGGCGCCTCTTGGCGACGCTCGTGATCGGCGTTGCCTTGGCCGGACTCGGTGTGGCCCCTCAGTGGATCACACGGCAGCCGCAACGGCCAAGCAGCGCTACGACCGCCATCGTCTTCACGCCGGGGGTGTCGGAACGGGACGCCACGTGGCTCATCGACTCGGTGGCGACGCCCCATCTCTTCCGTCTGCCCAACCTTGAGGCCGGCGGTCGGTTGAGCACCATCCCCATCGCACAAACGCTACAGCAGGTTCAGGACCAGGTTCCAGGTCTTGAGACCGTGCTCATCGCCGGATGGGGAGTCGCGCCGGAAGAGGCCCTGCTCGGTGATAATCCACCGCATCTCCAACTCCGACCGAGCCCTCAACCAATCGGGATCACCTTTCTTAGAGTCGCGCCCCAGGTCGCCTTGGGAAACGCGATCGCCGTCCATGGTCAGAGTCACGGACTGGAGGGGTGGATCGTGCTTTCTGACCCGTTCGAGCGGCACGACTCAGTGAGGGTGTCGGGGGATACTGTCTTTCACTTGGCCATGACCCCCCGGACGACAGGGATACAGTCTCTTGTCCTGACCGATCCAGAAGGTGGATCGGACACGGTGGTGACGACGGTGTACCGACCCACCCTGCCAGTGCTCTTGGTGCTCGAACATGCTCCCAGCTTCGAGACGAATGCACTCCGCCGTTGGTACGCTGATCACGGTGGGGCAATTGCCATCCGGACGACGATGAGTATCGATCGCATGCGCCAGGAGTTTGTCAATCTGGAGAAGCGGCCACTCGCACAGATGACACCCACGATACTCGACGATATCGACCTAGTGCTGATTGACGGGACGACCCTTGCCTCACTCAACACCAGAGAGAACCGGGTGCTCACTGAGGCCCTTGAGCGTGGCTTAGGCGTGTTGTTCGTTGGGGACCCTGAAACCCTCCAAACCGCTCGACCGGGCACTCTGGCCGGCAACATCCTGGTCCGTCAGATCGCCGAAATCCCAGTCCGGCAAGTACGTCTTGACCTCCAGCGACTCTCGGCGCCCAAGGCCCCGATGACACCGCTGCTGGCCGACCCGTGGGAACTCACCATGGGACTCGGCGATGAACCCCTCATCACCGATGGCACAGGCCATATCCTCGCGTCCCGGCGGAGGATCGGACGGGGTTTCCTCGGAGCATCGCTTGTCAGAAACCCATCCCGTTGGAGGTTCGAAGACGACACGACGGCATTTGCCCAATACTGGGTTGGGCTGCTCAATGCCGTTGCGCCGAACGCCAGCAATCGGTGGAGTTTTGGGTCGGCCACCCTGCATCGTCCCGGGCGACCCGTGAGACTCCGTCTCACTACGAACAGTCTCTCCTCGCCGATGACCGCGGTCATTCAGCGCACCGAGCTGGAACCGACGGATACGGTCCGGCTGACACCCGATCCGCTCGACTCGTCCACCTGGATGAGTTTGTACTGGCCATCGGAGCCGGGAGAGTATACCGTCCGAACTGTCGAAGATTCGATACCGAGTGCAGCGTTCCTGGTACAGCATGCTACTGCAGGGCAGGCACGAGAATCCTTCAGACGGAGACGAGCCTCGACCGCGATTGCCGGGAAGGCTGGCCAGCCGACACGCGCCATCGGTGAAGAACGGAACGAGGCCCGATCGGTCCCGATACCAGCGGCGGGGTTCGCCACCATCTTTCTGATCGCCGTTGCCTGGCTCTGGCTCGAAGGACGGCCGGACATGCGAATGGGTGGAGACAACCGCGTTCCCCAACGAGAGGAGACGTAGGATGCGGAGACGAGATTTCCTGGAATTGAGCACCGCCGCAGCAGGCGCTTTGATCCTGCCCCCCGGAACTCAAGACTGGAATGGCGCCATCACTCCAATTCCAACTGCCGACAAGAAGTCGCTCGCAACAACCGCCTTGGCCGTCGCTCGCGATCGCGGAGCCGAGTACGCCGACGTACGACTGGGACGGTATCTCAACCAAGCCATCACTACTCGGGAAGCGTTGGTCCAAAGGATCACCAGTACGGAATCCTATGGGGTGGGGATTAGAGTCCTCGCCCAAGGTACCTGGGGGTTCGCAAGTTCCAATACCGTCACCCCCGAGTCGATCGTGCGCACGGCAGAACGAGCCGTGGCGGTCGCGAAGGCAAATGCCCGCTTCCAAACCGAACCGGTTCAGCTGGCACCGGTACCAGCGTATGGTGACGTCACGTGGAAGACGCCCATCGAACGCAACGCCCAACTGGTTCCTGTGGCAGAAAAGGTCGACCTCCTGCTCAGTGTCAACGAGGCCGCCCTCAAGGCTGGAGCCAACTTCATCAACAGCCAACTCTTTGCGGTGAATGAGCAGAAGTACTTCGCCTCCTCCGACGGGTCCTTTATCGAACAGGATATCCATCGGATCTGGCCCACCTTTACCGTGACCGCCGTGGATCCGACGAGCGGACGATTTCAAACCCGGAACGCCCTGAGCGCTCCCATTGGGCTGGGGTACGAATACCTCCAATCAGGGTCCGCACTTCCTGGTATCACGCCGATCTATGGCAATCGGTACGACATGGTGGAGGATGCAACCGTCGCAGCGGCCCAAGCCCGCGAAAAGCTTAGCGCCCGGTCCATTGCAGCTGGTAAGTGGGACTTGGTCCTCGACCCGTCGCATCTCTTTCTCACCATTCATGAGTCAGTAGGGCATCCGCTCGAACTGGACCGCGTGCTCGGCTACGAAGCCAACTACGCCGGAACGAGTTTCGCCACGCTCGACAAGTGGCAGTCAGGAACATTCAAGTTCGGAAACGAGAAGGTCAACTTCGTCGCTGATAAGACACAGGCTGACGCTCTGGGGACAGTGGGTTGGGACGACGAGGGCGTCCAGACCCGCCAATGGGACCTCGTCCGCAATGGTGTTTTGGTGAATTACCAAGCTATCCGGGACCAGGTCCACATCTTAGGCCAAGGGGCGTCCCACGGATGTTGCTACGCCGATAGCTGGGACTCCGTACAGTTTCAGCGAATGCCCAACGTCTCTCTCCAACCGAATCCGAACGATATCAGTCGCGACGACCTCATCGGGAGCGTCGAGAAGGGGATCTATATCTTTGGGCGCGGATCGTACTCCATCGATCAACAGCGATATAACTTCCAATTTGGCGGTCAGCTCTTTTATGAAATCGCAAATGGGAAGATCGTTGGGATGCTGAACGATGTTGCCTATCAGTCGAACACCCAGGAATTCTGGAATGCGGTCGCGCAGCTCGGTGGCACAAGCGATTATCGTCTGGGAGGGTCATTCTTCGACGGAAAGGGACAGCCCGGTCAGGTCAGTGCCGTCTCCCATGGCTGTCCCACGACGCGTTTCGCAAATGTCAATGTGATCAATACCGCCCGACGACTGCGATAAGATCACACCAACGCAGCATCAAAACCGTGACCGTGTGAGCCCCACATCAGCCGCGGCCCACGCAAAACGGGCTCGGAATTCCACATCTTCGGCGTCCTTCCCCTCTGCCCGGAGACTCTGCCCCAGCCCAGAGAGTGCCCATCCGTTCTCCGGATTCCGCTCAAGATCCTCTCGATACACTCGTTCAGCCTCCCGTGGTCGATCCGCCGAAAGCAACGCCGCGCCAAGGAAGTGGCGAACCGGTTGATGCCAATAAGGCGGCTCGTTGTACAGGAGACCATCCTCCAAAGCAACTCCACGACGGTATTCGTCGATCGCCTCCGAGAGGGCGCCTTGCCGTTCCAGAATATCGCCCGAGAGCACGTGCTCCCCAATCTCCGCTGCTTCACGAAGCACCGGCTCGGTGATCGTCGGCACGATCGTCCGTATCCGCTCCAGCATCGCCTCGGCTTCCGTCGTTCGGCCCGTCGCGCTATAGGCCATCCCCCGTGCGAATGACGCCAAGGCGGAGGCGTAGGGCAGATCGTTAGGGACGGGGGGAAGGGCAAGAATCTCCTCCCAATGCCCGAACACCTGGAGGACGAGGTGCAGGTACGGCACCATCGGTTCCGCCCAAATCACGCTGCGTGCCGTCTCCGCCGAGACGGATGATGATACGCCACGTGCCGCGGCGATCGCCTCACGACTCATCCCGGCAAACGTCGCCGCATAGGCTAGAAAGTGCATATTGTGAGGAACGTATGCCTCGGGGTAGATCCCATGGGGATGTCGCTCCCCGATGTAATCGGCGTCGACCTGGGCCGCGGCCCGGTTGGATTCCACGGCGTCGAGGTACCGCCCGACACGTACGTAGATATGTGCCGGCATGTGCACGACGTGCCCAGCCCCTGGCATCTGGAGTGCCAGCCGCTCGGCACAGGCTACCGCCCGCTCCGGAGCATGGGATTCCATCACGTGGATATACAGATGGCAGACCCCTGGATTGTGCGGGGCGCCCAACACGAGCGTATCCAACCACGCCACCATCTCTCCCATTCCTGGCGCCGCGTTCCCATCGGAAAGCCAATAATCCCAGGGCCGGAGATTCATCATCGCATCGATCGTGAACACTCGCACATCGTCGTCGTCGGGATACCAACCGACGATTTCTTTCACCGCACGCGCCCAGGCCGTATCGCGCGCCGCCCGGGCCACTCCCGGCGGACCGTATCGTTCGGCTAAGGCACGGATTAACATCTGCTCGACGGGGGGGAGGGAATCGAGCATGGTGCTGGCATGCGTAATCGCTTCGAATGCCCTGGCCTCAAAGGCCGAATCCATCGGCGCGTTGATGTTGGGACCGAGGGCATAGGCAACCCCCCAGTAGCACATTGCGCAGGTGGAATCGCGGCGAATACCCTCCTCGAATGACGCCACCGCTTCGGCATGATTAAAGGCGTATACCAGCCGCAGTCCTTGGTCAAAGTACTGTTGGGCCACGGAATCCTGAACGGTGATGGGACGATGGTGGGTCCCGAGGTTGTTCATGAGTGGGACGGTGGGAGCCTCGCTTTCCGGCTGACACGCTGCCATTCCGAGTGCAAAAAGGCCTGCCGTCCACCTGTCTCTGTAACGCAGAGTGCTCCTGTGCTTACGATACATACAACCTGCTCCCCCGTTCTCTGAATTCTGCACTCTTTTCCTGCATCCCGCGTTCCTGCTCGGCCTGGGCCGCGGCGTATTCCCGCACATCCTGGGTGATTTTCATGGAACAGAACTTCGGCCCACACATCGAACAGAAGTGGGCCACCTTGGCCCCATCAGCCGGCAGGGTTTCATCGTGGAAGGCCCGCGCGGTAACCGGATCGAGCGCCAAATTGAATTGATCCTCCCAGCGGAACTCAAAGCGAGCCTTACTGATCGCATCGTCCCACGCCTGGGCCCGCGGGTGTCCCTTGGCGACATCGGCCGCATGGGCCGCAATCTTATAGGCAATCACCCCGGCTTTCACATCGTCACGGTTGGGCAACCCCAGATGTTCTTTGGGGGTGACGTAACAGAGCATCGCCGTACCGTACCACCCGATCATCGCCGCCCCGATGGCGCTGGTGATGTGATCGTACCCCGGCGCAATGTCGGTCGTCAGCGGACCGAGCGTATAGAACGGTGCCTCCCCACACCAGTCCAACTGCTTCTCCATATTCTCCTTGATCAGATGCATCGGGATATGTCCCGGGCCCTCATTCATGACCTGAACATCATGTGCCCACGCGATCGTGTTGAGTTCACCCTGGGTCTTGAGCTCCGCAAACTGGGCCTGGTCGTTGGCATCCGCAATCGATCCCGGCCTCAGGCCATCTCCTAACGAGAAGGAAACATCGTACGCTGCCATGATCTCACAGATCTCATGAAAGTGCGTGTATAAGAAATTCTCTTTGTGATGGGACAGACACCACTTGGCCATGATCGAGCCACCACGGGAGACGATACCGGTGAGTCGATCGGCCGTGAGGGGTACATAGCGCAGCAAGACTCCGGCGTGCACGGTGAAGTAGTCGACCCCTTGCTCCGCCTGCTCGACCAACGTATCCCGATACACCTCCCAGGTGAGGTCCTCGGGCACGCCGTCCACCTTCTCGAGCGCTTGGTAAATCGGCACCGTCCCGATCGGCACCGCCGCATTTCGGATAATCCACTGACGGGTCTCGTGAATCTGGAGACCGGTCGACAGATCCATGACCGTGTCGGCTCCCCAGAGGGTGGCCCAGCGAAGCTTGTCGACTTCCTCTTCGATCGAAGAGGAGACGATCGAGTTGCCGATGTTGGCGTTGATCTTCACGTGGAACGCCCGGCCGATAATCATCGGCTCGAGTTCGGGGTGGTTGATATTCGCCGGTATGATCGCCCGCCCACGAGCCACTTCGTCCCTCACGAATGCGGGCGACATGCCCTCACGAATCGCAATGTATTCCATCTCCGGGGTGATGTCGCCCCGGCGCGCGTAATGCAATTGGGTCACCGGTCCGTTCCCCCGAAGAACCCGTCGCCGAAGCCCTTCGGGCATCGGAAGGCCCAGAGACTGATCTCGTTCGGGTGCCTCCGACACGTCGCGTTCCGCGATCCACCCGGCGCGAATTGGTGTGAGACCCTGGCGCACATCCACCTCCTGGGGTCCGCTGCTGTCGTACACCCGTAGGGGCGGTTCGCCACCCGACAGGGTGATCTCGCGCATGGGTACGCCGATCCCGTTCGCACCGTCAACCGAGACCTTTCGGGAACCGGGGAACGACTCTTCAAAACTCAGATTAGGGGTAGGTGATGCGGACGCGGTCATGTCGTCTCCTTACAGATCGGATCGGGAGAGCGGCGGCCACCGGTCAGGGGACCGCGCTCCCTTCGCCGGTATCAGCCGGATCAGGTTCCAAGGGTGCCTCTCAATCCGTACGGGTGGTCCATCGGATGCCCCTGGCGGTAGCGAAGGGTAGCAACAGGAGGAGTCTCGGGTCAACCGAACGGGTCATCACCCCCCACCACGGCTCCCCCCATCAGAGTTGTCCACCCACCCAAGCGACACCATCCTAAGAAGGTCGTTCACATCATCATCTGTTTGATAAGGACAGTGCCACATGCTGAACCAACTCCGCGTGCTCTTTGCCTTGGTGGTGGTCCTCATACCGGTCCGTCACTCCCAAGCCCAAGCCAACCAGACCGGAGGAGATTCTCTTCGCATTGTGGCAGGGGAGGACATACCCTGGCGGCGAACCCAAGGTGGGTTCGATATCGCCATTACCGACGGCAACCCGGCAACTCCAGGTTCGGTCTTTACCATGATGCTTCGGCTTCCCGATGGCGTATGGATCAACCCTCATTGGCATAACACCGCCGAGCGGATCCTGGTGGTCGAGGGCATCGCGCTGATAGGAGATGGGAGAAAGGTCGATGAAGCGGTCGTTCGTTCGCTTGGGCCTGGTAGTGTTGTCGTGATTCCCGCTGAACGAGTGCACTACGCGGGTGGGCGGGGCCAAACCATCCTGATGGTATACGGCGTTGGCCCATTTCGTACGACGTTCGTGGATCAGTCTACACCATAACAAGCTCTGCTGAAACCTGATCTGCGCAGAGACTTACGGCTGCATTCGACGCATGGTCTGTACATTCCGTTTGAACCAAGTCGCCCCCCCATCCCTCGACTGCTCCATCAGAACCACCATTTCATTCTCGCTGGTCTTCTGGGGCGTCCACCGCAGGATGATCACTCGCCCATTCGCCGATGTGTGGGGATCGGACTGGACGACTCTCGTCTCAATGTCCTCTCGCAGCGTCCATGGATTGCCATCCGGACTCACGGAGAACGTGATGATCGTTCGATCAGTGGGACTGTAGAATCGAAGACCGGCGCTGGTGACATTGCCATCGGATTCCGTCCGCACCTCGACGATCGATTTCCCTACCACAAAGGCGAATTCTTCAATTCCCTGCTGGGTTCTGACCACCGTGCCATCCACCCCATACCACTCCCACGTTGAGGCCCAACGACCAACCTCATGTTCGATGATGGCCGCTGCCCTGAGGGCCAGCGAGTCCGGTGGGGCGGCATTCTGCGCAGCCACAGGCGGGGCAAGAGTCACCACCAGCGCGAGCAGGCCGGTGCCTAGGAACCGATGGACCACGGTACACCTCCCTCGAGGATTGAAGCCAACCTCCCTCAGTGACGGTCAGCACTCCTCTCGCCACACACCCGGGCACCCGGGGGCGAACTCGTGGCTTCGCGTTAGCCCTCGAGCCGGGTCAACACCTGAGTCCCCGCGGCGGTCAGCGTGGCAGCCATGTCGGCCGGAACCCGCCGATTGATCTCGACCAAGGCCCGCTGGACCATAAGGACCGCCTCCGCCCGCTGGCCTGGATCGGCCACCCACTCACCGTCATCCAACCGCTCTTGCAGGTGTCGAATCGCAAAGGCGGCGACTGAGGCTGTCCACCCCGGGGGCGCCGCCCTGACCGCTTGGAGGAAGTCGTCATACGGTTGGGGGCTGTTCCGGACTCGCGCCACCTGACTTCGGAGCACAACGAAAGTGGCATGGCGGGGGAGACCGACCCGGAAGATCCCGCCACCGGTATACACACTAGGATGAAGCGAAGGATTGAAACTCCACCCCAGATACATCCAAGCGGCCCAGTTCCGAACCGGCTCGGCCACCGGAACTCCCTCGTCGGACCGCGACTTCCGGGCGGCATTGCCGACATCCCACCAGATATCGTGCAGTGCGGTCTCGACGGTCTGACTCGATTGGAAACGGAGGAGGTGTTGAGCGACCAGGCTCGCGGTCCACCGTCGGACTTCGAAGCAGGTCCGGTAATCCACCCGGTCGATTTCCTCGAACCGACATGGGGCCGCGGGGTTATTGGCAGCTCGGTCGGCAATCCGAAGTGCGGTCACGGCACGAATCAGGTTCTCCTTGGATGGAGCAGCTCGGTATCCTGCCACGGCGCCTTCGGCCTGTCGCCCGGCGTACCCGAGGATCTCATCAGGAAGTGGGCTGTCGGGCATCCAATCGAGATTGGAGCCCTCATCCGACCACACCGGAAGCGGGAGGGCAATCTGCACATTCCGAGGATCGATTGCGCGAAGGGCCACCGTCGTGAATTCCGTCGGCCATCGGTCAGCCCCAAAGAGGTTCACCGCGAAAGCGAGGTCGCCAGTGAGGGTCGTGCCGCCGGGCTGAAACAGCAGCGTCGCCCGGCTGACCGGGGTGACATGAAGCGATCGGATATAGGCCACGATATCCAGGGCCGTCGGCATATCCACATGGCCCAGCGCGCGTCGGATGATGGTGGTGTCGGAAAAGCCGAAGAGGGCCAAGTCAAAACCGTCCGCAGTCGCGTGGCATCCCGCACAGTCGGTTTGGAATGCGGTTCGCCCGAGGTTGGCGTTCCCGACGGGCGGCTCGGATGACGTGGGGCCCGAAGGGCCATCCGACTGACACGCACCTGCGAAACCGGTCAGGAGGATCAAGAACGGCAGGGATTGACGCATAAGGCTCTCCTCGCGAATGCCATGTCGGCCCGTGTCAGGGTGGGGATACCTCTGTAGACAGGGTCAACTGCCAGACGTTAAGGCCGGTTCGACAGCCTACCATTTCTGGGGTGGTTCAGCAAACGATGCAGATTTCTGCAGCAGTTCGGGAACTGCTCTTACGCATGACTCCTCCGCAGGGGGGAGTCCAAGCATACCTGGATCAGAGTTCGCGGGTCAGGTCAATCACCTCAAAAGCGCAACCGATCAGGCTCCTGGTGATCTACTCATGCCTCAAGAGTGCATCCTGCTCATCATGTTTGTCCATGTTCTCCTTCACTGGCCTCTCGCCCCGAATCCGATACAGGCGGACCTGCTGCACGTCGAGTTCATCGCGGGCGATTCCGAGGATGTAGTCCCCGCCGATGTCGGTGATCTCCAGTGAGGCGGGGGTGGAAACCACACCCTGCCAGACCCCGTTCCGGTCGAAGACGAGCCACTCCTGGTCCCCGCCGTATCCAGCCCAGGTGCGGACCCAGAGTTCCCCCTTCGCGTCGATCATGATTCGATCGAAATAGGGGTGCGTGTCGCGGCTGGGTGGCTCGGCGTCTTCATCCGGATCTGCCGGACCACCGACCTGGGCAAGGAGCGCGCGCCGCCGTTCGCGATCGGCGCGCGCCTGCTCCCGCACCCACTCCCGGTCGGCATGGCTGACCCCGCGCGGCTTCGCGGTCCAGCGAACGATCTGCTGCACCCTGCCGCCAGAGGCAGATACTTGATAAGGTAGCGCACCTATCCTCAGCCAGGAGTAATGCAGTCATCTCTACATTCACACTGCCTTCGGCACGAGTCTCCAGTTCCTAGTGCTGAGCAAATTCCGTGTTTAGTACCACCATTAATGCATTTGCAATCGCTTCCGGACGCAAGGCAGCTTTCCTCATCAGCTCTCAGATCTGGAACTGCCCGGCCGGCGACTACGAGGTTCGCCACCAGAAGGGCTAGAACAACGGCCAACCACCGCAACGGCTTCGACAATTGAGACACTTGTTGACCCTCCCACCTGAAGAATAGAACAATCTCGTTGACAGATCTGCATGACCTCGCCACACTTCTGAACCGACCTTTCTGAATGCTCCACCCACAATAGCGTCTCCTCGCGATCGTGCAACACCATTTTGCGCCACTCGGATCTTAGCAAGTCGACTGACATTCACTACCTCGCTTCGCCACCGCCGTCCATGGCCCAGCCAGGTATATCCTTGCGTTATCCTGACCGCACGCTATCGTAGTTGCATCGGTTCAAAACAGAGAGCCGGGAGAAAACAACGGGGGGGGGGATGACGTGTGACGGTTCGTTTTCTTATGCCACCCTATAACGAGTTCACGGACACTATAGACACCCCGACGCCCTATCCTTTGGGTACCATCGCCATATTGCACCGCCCTGCAGGCGAAGTGCCGGTCGATCTCAAATCGGCTCTTTCCGATCTTCCCCTGATGGTACCGGCAGTTGTGGTCCAGGTCGACCTGAACACCACGAAGACCGAGCTGTCGCTGACCGGGGACCGAGCGGAGCGCCAGCCGGCCTACCTGATCTCCTCCATCCTCCCGCGGGCGCGGACTGTCGTCGAAGCGATACACCGATGCCCGGCTGGGAATGGGTGCTTGAAGCAGCCGTACGCCAAGGTCTGGGGTCTGGGGTCTGGGGTCTGGCCGAGGGTAGGGACGAAGTAACCTCGCGCAACCCATAATGACGGGGCTCACGTTGACATCCTGAGGGATCGAAGGACGCCTGGCGAAGTGGACGTACAGGAGGCTGGTGAAGCCTGTTCCCGTAAGTACTCTTGGTGAGATGGCCCATTCGAGGTCGCCTCCAGGCCTCGGCAACCTGAAACGGCAATTACTCACCGTCCACGAAGAGAGTACCTCGAGATACACCCTCTACCTGGGTACTCACTGGGGGTTGTTCAGCAAATCCGGCAGATTGCGCGTATCATTGAATCGGTAGTCCCGAACCCCAAGCCAACACGTCTTTCTTCCTTGATCTGGCACCCTGACGAGGATCTGATGACAAACGCCCACGCCCGCCGTCGCTGGTTCCGACTCGCTCCCGCCTTCGCGTTGTGCTTGGGATGGTGGGTGACGCCGAGCCATCTCCTTGCCCGACAGCAGGATACGCCAACACGCGTCGAAGAACTCCGGGCCCGCCTTGCTCGGGAGTCCTACATCACCCCCCCTCCGGTGATCGCCGACTTGGTGACGGCCCCGAGACAACTCAATGTGGCGCTCACCCAACCCAGCCCCGATCGCACTCGGTTTCTCAAGGAGCACAGCAACGGCATGCTCGGCGTCAAGTTCTTCGGCAAGAAGCACTACTACTTCGCCGGACTCCAGGTTGATCCCCTCGCCAACCGAGCCCGGTCGCTGACGATCGAAAGCACCTCCGGGCTCGAGCTGATCGACGCGACGAGTGGCGCCTCCACCACGATCAACACACCAGCGGGTACCAGCGTCAGCGCTGCCACGTGGTCACCCGATGGATCGCAGTTGGCCTATATCGCCAATAGCGAAGACGCGTCCCACGTCTACGTGGCGGATGTCGCCACGGGCCGCTCCCGCCAGGTCACCAGAACTCCTCTCCTAGCGACCCTGGTTACGACCATCGACTGGACCGCCGATGGCCGGGCAATCGTTGTCGTACTACTGCCCTCCAATCGAGGACCCGAGCCGACAGCTCCCAGCATCGCGACGGGACCGCGCGTGCGACTCTGGATGGATAGTGTGAAGTCGGGGGAGCGGAACTGGGCGAGTCTCCTTGAGGAACCCTTCGACGCGACCCTGATGGAGTACTTTGTGACCGGCCAGCTCGCCATGATCGATGTACGGTCCCGCAAGGTCACTCGCATTGGCTCACCAGCGATGATCCGATCGGTGGATGCCTCACCGAATGGAGGCTATTTCCGGGTTACTACCCTGCAGAAACCGTTCTCCTACGTTGTGCCCTTCAACGACTTTGGCCAACGCGAAGAGATCTGGAACGCACAAGGGGGCGTCCTCGGTGAGGTCAACACACAACCCACCCGTGTCGGCAACGATACCACCCGCGGTCGTTTCGGACAGAACAATGACGGCCCACACCGCGGCTTGAGCTGGATGCCGACGGGACCGGGGATGTACTACCTCGAACGCGTCCCCTCGACCCGTCCCGAGGGCGCGGACAGTGCGGCTGACCCAGTCGAACGGAGGGGTCGGGGAGGGTCAGCCAATCGCCCGGATCGTGTCATGCAGTGGCTTCCTCCCTTCGGTCCGAGTGACACAGCAGAGCTGTACCGTCACACCGGCCCTATCGCTCAGGTGGCATTTACCGAGGACGCCACGACGCTTTTCCTCGCAACCACTCAGAGCGGGACCGGGTCGATTATCGCCGTCGATCCGACTGCGCCAGACACTCGACACACGATCGCCCGGGGGCGCGGCTATGCCCCGAGCTTTGTGGGAGACGGCATTCGTCGTGGGCGAGGCTTCTTCCGACGGGGTGGTTCGCCCGGCGACTCCCTCTCCTTCTACCAAAACCCGGGAGCGATGGTCGTCCGGCGAGGTTCCCACGGCGGACCGGTCGCGATGGTCTCCTCCGATGGCGCGGTGTTCCTCTCAGGCACGCAATTCTTCCGTGATTGGGAGCGTCAGGGACCGCAGATCTTTGTTGACAAGGTCACGATCGCCACTGGCGACAAGGAGCGCATCTACGAAGGGAGCGCGGAGTTGAGTGAAACGGTTAACACTCCACTCGACGACAATTTCCAGCGACTCATCGTAACCCGGGAATCGTCCACCACAGTCCCCAACGCGTACCTCGTGGACACGCAATCGGGCACGACCACTCAGCTGACCCAGAACGTTGACCGGACGCCAGCCTTCACCTCCTTGCTTCGGAAGCGCGTGTTCGTCACCCGGGCCGATGGGGTCCGATTCCTCGTCAACCTCACCCTCCCTGCCGACTACGTGGAAGGGACCCGCCTCCCGGGCATGCTCTGGTTCTATCCCTTCGAGTATACCGACCAGGCCTCGTATGACCGGACCCTCCGCACTGAAAACATCAACCGTGCGCCGACGTCGGGGACCCGAACTATCGAGTTTCTCGCAACCCAAGGCTATGCCGTCGCCAACTTTAACCCCCCGATCATCGGCGAACAGGGTCGGATGAACGACAACTATGTTTCCGATCTTCGGATGAACCTCCTCGCAGTGATTGATGCCCTCGACCGTGACGGGTATATCGATCGATCCCGCCTCGCCGTTGGCGGACATAGCTATGGGGCCTTCAGCACCGCGAACGCCTTGGTCCACACCCCGTTCTTCAAGGCAGGGATCGCTGGCGATGGGATGTACAATCGATCGCTCACGCCAAACGGTTTTCAAAGCGAACGCCGGGACCTCTGGAGCGGACAGAAGACCTATCTTGATGTCTCACCCATGTTTTACGTGGACAAGATGCAAGGGGCCCTCCTGATGTACCACGGGATGGAGGACCAGAACGTGGGAACGACGCCGATCAGCTCCATCCGCATGATGCAGGCACTTCGGGCCTTCGGGAAACCATCTGCCCTATTCATGTACCCCTATGAGGCGCACGGCCCTGCGGCCAAACAAACCCTGCTCGACCTGTGGGGACGATGGACGACATGGCTCGACTTGTACGTCAAGCAGGCGCAGGAGCAGAAGCCGAAGAGTGTGGCGGTGGAGGGAGCCTCCTCCCCCGCCCCATAGCCCGCGACCGTCAGGTAGGGAACTTGACGATCAATACGGGTACCGAGGCCGCGATCGCGACCTGATGGCTCACAGTCATCAGTCCCGAGGGCAGCGTCTCCGCCACCAGGCGGTGCGAACCGAGCAGGATGAGGTCAAAATCCTCCTCCTCCGCAATGCGCACAATTTCGCGTGCACGCTTGCCAAAGCAGATCTGCTGCTTCACGGTGAGGCCGTCGGCGCTGAGCTCTGCCGCCAACGCCGCCAGTCGTCCGTGCGCAATCGACTCGATGCCGTGATAGAATTCCTGGAGTTCTTCAAACGGTGCGTCCAATGTCTCGATCACGTGGAGAAGCGTGATGGTTGACTTGTGCATTGTGGCCAGACGACGGGCCACATCGACAGTGGCTTCCGCTCGGGCGCCGAGGTCAACCGGAAGCAAGATGCTGCGAAAGAGATCCGACATCAGTACACTCCTCCTAGAGTCCCTAGGAATTCTTAGGGAACCACCTCTCGTAGCGTAATGAAGATTTGATGAAACTCAGTTCACGAATGGTGGGCACTATTGGCTGACACCAACCCAGGTACACATCTCAATCGAATCTGGCTTCGCCTCCACCCACTGGCAGGTGGTCGACGATTGTTTTCTTTCCTCTTGGGGCGCATGGTACCCTACACCAGCTCCATCCGACCACTGGTGATGGAACTCCGACCCGGGTACGCCCGGGTCACCATGCGGGACCGACGTCGATTTCGAAATCACCTACGCTCGATCCACGCCGTCGCCCTCGTCAACCTTGGCGAAGTCACCAGTGGCCTCGCGATGTTGATGGCCATGCAACCCGGAATCCGCAGCATCGTGACCGGCCTCTCGATCGAGTACCACAAAAAGGCCCGAGGAACGCTGACAGCCGAGAGCACCTGCGTGGTCCCCTCGATCACCGAAGACCAAGACTTCGTGGCCATCGCCGAGATTCACGACGCCGCCGCCGACCTCGTGGCGAGCATTCGCGTGAACTGGCGCTTGGGAATCGAATGACGGCCGCATCTCCGGTCGCAACCGCACTGACGCGCCACACCGGTATCGAGTTGCCGGTGATCGGTGGCGCAATGTACCCCTGCAGCAATCCCGAGTTGGTGGCGGCAGTCAGCGAAGCGGGTGGGATCGGGATCGTCCAACCGATCTCGCTGACCTACGTGCATGGCTGGGGCTTTCGCGACGGCCTGAAGTTCATCCGAACGTGCACGGCAAAACCCATCGGATTCAACGCCCTCATCGAGCGCTCGTCGCGTCGCTACCACGAGCGCATGGTTGAATGGGTAAACATCGCCCTGGAGGAAGGGGTTCGCTTCTTTGTCACGTCACTGGGGAACCCCCGCTGGGTTGTCGACCGCGTGACCCCGATTGGTGGGGTGGTCTACCACGATGTGACCGAGCGACGGTGGGCACTCAAAGGACGAGATGCAGGGGTGCATGGGCTGATTGCGGTGAATCAACAAGCTGGTGGTCACGCCGGCCCCAAGGACCCCAGAGCCCTCTTGGAAGAGCTGGCAGATTTGGATCTCCCGGTGGTGTGCGCCGGTGGTATTGGCACCGCGACCGATTTCGTGCAGGCCATGCAGTTGGGCTATGCCGGTGTGCAGATGGGGACCCGCTTTATTGCGACCACCGAGTGCCGAGCCAGCCCGGCGTATAAGGCGGCGATCGTGAGCGCCTCCGAGGACGACATCGCCCTCAGTGAACGAATCACCGGCGTACCCGTCTCAGTTATCCGTACCCCGTATATCGACCGCATGGGGTTGAAAGCCGGACCGTTCGCCCGCTGGATGCTGCGAGGACATCGGCGCAAACGCTGGATGCGTACCCTGTATGCTCTCCGTTCCCTCTGGCAGCTCAAACGATCGAGCCTCGATGAGACCGGGAAGAAAGAGTACTGGCAAGCCGGCAAGAGCGTCGCCGGTGTCTCCAAAATCGAACCGGTCGCGGATATTCTCGATCGATTTCGTCACGCGCTGAACACCACCGATCACAGTTTGCCGTGAGGTGGGCATGCCGGTAGTCACGCGGTGGTTTATTCGGTCGGGGTTTCTCTCGCTTCTCCTCGCCCTCACGCTCCGCACCATTGGCGCCTTCAACCTCGGACCGCCGGCTCCCCTCTTGGCCCTGGCACGCCCCACCGTCCTTCACCTGCTGGTGGTTGGCTGGTTGACCCAACTGATCTTTGGGGTCGCCTACTGGATGTTTCCACGCCACCCAACGCACCCACCTCGGGGGCCCGAACCCCTGGTGTGGACTGCGTTTGTGCTGCTGAACCTCGGGCTCATCCTTCGCGTGTTCGTTGAGCCCCTGGCACCGACTCCAGGAACTCGCGTCTTCTTAGTCGCCTCGGCGGTTCTCCACCTGGTAGCTGTCATCTTATTCACGACGGCCATTTGGCCCCGCATTCGGGCACGTTGAAATGCCGACCGTTAGCACGCGCCTGATACGGACGGCCTTCCTCCACCTCATCCTTGGTTTCGTTCTCGGCGGCCTTCTGCTCGCACTCGACGCCGGATGGTCTCCAGCCATGCGTGGCATCCACCGTGAAGTGCTTCTGGTAGGGTGGTTACTTCAACTAGCCCTTGGCGTCGCGTGG
>JAJCZW010000118.1 GCA_029262155.1 Gemmatimonadota bacterium | reverse complement strand
CAGCCTCGGCCACGGTGACGAGAAGTGCTTCGAATTGTGCTGCAGTACAGGAAGGAGACTTGGCGCTCCGCAATCGGAATACCTCCGTCCATACTGCTCCGTCGACCTCCAGAACCTCCGCCGCGGCTCGCATGGTATCCTCGGGTGCCGGCGGGATCGGCCGTCCCACCAACGCCAACGTACATCGACTGATCAACCCGAGGGTCCCGGCACTCGCCGCCGCGAGTTGCCCCAAGCGGGCGGGACCGGCTGCGACGGCCGCATAGCCTTGGCGGAGCCGGACCAACTTGCCCCGCGCCTCCCGCTCCAGGGCTCGGCGGAGGTCGGACGGAGCGACATGCAAGGGTGCGATCGGATCGGTTCCGTGCAGCACCTCATAGGCGAGACGCATATCGGTGAGTTCGATCGGAAAGGTATCCGTCGCGCGCTCCCATTCATCCTGCGTAAAGAGGAGCGGTGGTGTATCGCCCTTCGTCAGGCAACGGCCGACCCCACGGAGGGCATCGGCTGTCACCGTTTCAAAGACCAGAAGAAGATTGATATCGGAGACTCCCTTCCGATAATCATTCCGGGCGGCCGAGCCATAGAGCACGGCATGAAAGGGCCCGAGGTCGGCCTGCTGAAGGCGCGCGACGAGGCGATCAAGGCCGGACCGCACAGCTGGATCAATCATCAGTTAGAAACCCCCTCCGGCGCCACCGCCGCTGAATCCTCCGCCACCACCGAACCCACCAAACCCTCCTCCGCCAAATCCACCACCACCTACTCCACCACCGAAACCACCCCCAAAGCCACCGCCAATCCAAATCGGGGGACGCCCATACCGACTGGAACGGTACCGCCGACCCCCCACCCCGCGTCCCCCACCCGGGGGCCCACCACGGTTCGCCATCGAGACGATGAGCGCCATCACCACAAAGGCAATCATAATGATGGTCTGGGGCGGGAGACGGGTCCGCCTGGTGCGGCGAGTCAGGACGGAGTCGCCTGCGAGTAAAGTCGAATCGGTGACGCCCATCCCTCGTGCGATCATCGCCGACAGGGCTTCCGCACCAAGCAGGAGCCCCCCACCGTAGTCGCCCCGCTGCAGAGCCGGCCGCATGGCATCGCGCACCCGACCCGCAGCCCCATCGGTCACAATCCCCTCGATACCTTGACCGGTGGCAATGAAGAGCTGCCCACTGTTTGGATCGTTTTCTCGTCGGGGAACAAGCAACACGACGAGGCCGGCGTTTCGAGTCGCATCGCCGATCGCTGCCGCCGCACCAACACCCCAAGCGCGCCCAAGAGCAACGGCGACGTCCACTGCCGCCGCCTGGCCGATCGTCGGAAGGGTCACGAAGGCCATCTCGGCCCCGGTTGCTGTGCGGAGCCGCTGGGCGACCCGTTCGATTGCGGCTCGACTGGTTGCATCGAGTACCTGTGCGACATCCGTGACCAGACCATCTGGAGCCGCTGGAAAGAGGGTATCCACCCCAGTCCGTTGGGCCTGTAGGCCCCCAACTCCGACGATCAGTTGTAGGGTGAGGAGGAGCCCAATACTTTTCCCGCGTGTCGTTACGATGGTGGACCCTTTCGTTTCTGTTGCTCGGGGCATGTCGCCCCGAAGCGCATATCCAAGTCCAGATAACCAACGCGGCGGGTGAAGTGATCCCGCTCGGTGGTGTCCGGGTGGCGCTGGTCTCTTTCGATCGCGACAGCCTCCGACGCGCGGTAGAAGCCGACGCTACCTCCCCGCGGCCCAATACGGACCAGCTCGACAGTCTGTTTCAGCGCTTTCGTGGCCCCTACCAGCAGGTATTGGAGTTGGCCCGGGCGCGAGATGACCTCCGCGATCGCATCCGGGAGGGAAACTCCTCCGCGATCGCCGATTCCTTAGCGCCCGTCGAGCAGGCATACGCCGACGCCGACCGTGTCCTCGCCGAGACACGGCGACAACTCCAACCCCAAATTGAAGCGCTCCGCAAAAGCCTCCGAGCGTGGGACCGTACCGTCGCTCCCCAGTTCGATTCGCTCTCCTCTCAACTCGCACGAGGCCGACGCCCGATCATCGACTCGACCGACGCTACCGGGTGGACCCATTTCGAAATCCCACCGGGACCGTGGTGGGTCGTCGCGTGGGTCCTGAACCCGAATGACCCCAACAGCCAATGGTATTGGAATCTACCACTGACGGGGGATACCCTTCACCTGACAAATGCCACGGGCCACCTGCGGCCTCGCTACTGAATGAGGTAGAGCATGCGCAGTCTCACACTCTGTGTTATCGGTCTTGCCCTCTGCACCCCACGCGCTACGATGGCGCAGCAGGACCCACTGGCCGGCCGCACCAAAGGTGCGCCAACTGCACCGGTCACCGTCTATGAGATGTCGGACTTTCAGTGCCCCTTTTGCAAGGAACACACCGACCAAGTCTTCCCGGCTTTGGAGCGGGAGTACATTCAGTCCGGCAAGGTGAAGTGGGTCTTCATCAACTTTCCCCTCACCTCCATTCACCCCAATGCCGTCGCCGCCGCAGAATTTGCCATGTGTGCCCTCCGCGAAGAAGCCTTCTGGCCGGCACATGATATCCTTTTTCGGACCCAACGAACCTGGGCACCACTCCGGAGCCCCGGTCCTTACTTCGGTTCCTTGGTCGATTCGCTCGGCCTCGATCGGGCCGCGATGACATCCTGTCTCCAAAGCGGTGCGACACAGCAAGAGATCCGTTCCGATGCAGCCGGGGCCCAACAATCAGGGGCACGAAGCACACCAACGTTCTACATCGAAGGCGGAATGATGTTAGGTGTCATTCCCATCCCGACATTTCGACGGGTGCTTGACTCGATCTACAGCGTGAAGAGTCAGGCGCGGTAGCTCAGAACCCGAAGGCGAGGAAGACATCATACAGCGCGTGGGTCCACGCCGTCACGCCAAATCCACGCAGCAGGTAGAGCGCGCTGAACACCGCCCCGGCGATGGTGCGAAAGGTGAATGACCCCAGTGCGAATGGGTCTCCATACGGTCCGACGTAGTGAAACGCGCTGAAGGCCAAGGCACCGACCACCACCGCTGCCACCCCAGAGCCCACCGGGCCCCATGCCAAGACCCTCCGAGCGAACGTTGCAAGCAATCCAACCAACACCACTCGAAACAACAATTCTTCGTACAACCCCGCACCCAACGAAATCATGACCTGCGTGGGGAGGTCGAGACGCGCCACACTTCCTCCCTGTGCCGCCATCGTAACCAAGCCAGGGTGAAGCACCGCCTGGGTCAACACGCCCACAACCGATCCCAACAGCACCCCATACAGAGCAGATTCACCCAGCATCAAACCGAAAACCGGGAGCCGTGGTCGTCCGCGCGCGCGGATGTCCTTTAGGACCAGCCACAGGCCTGAGCCGAGCAAGACGACAGCGAACAGCGTCAGTCCAGCCCGGCCTCCGGCCACCGTAAACAGACTCTTGAGCAACACATCCGCCCCGTTTCGCACTCCCGATCGCCCTCCCTCGTTGAGGAGGAATGCCAACCCCTCATAGGCCAGCAACAAGGGGAGAGCAAAGGTGAGGCTGTACCGAGGGGCCCGGCTAACCGCCAGATACCCAGGAGGTTTCGAGGAGTTGGGTGAACGTGCCATATGTTTCATAACGTAACATCACTCGGATCCCGCTTCAAGGTTGACCCCCATCACGACGACTGGCGAGTATTGGTCCCTATGCCCGAGACCCCACTCCTATACCGAATCGGGATTCGAGCCGCGACCGGCGCTGTCGCCATTGCTGGACGATTCTTCCCCAGACTCGGCACCCATCATCATGCACGGATGGCATCGCTCGACCGTATCATCGCGTGGGGCAGCAATCGAGACAAGACCACACCGCTGGCGTGGTTTCATGCAGCTTCGGTGGGAGAGGGTCGCCAAGCCGCTAGTGTTATCGCCGCATTTCGGAGACGTCATCCCAGTTGGTTGGTCCTCTACACCTACTTCAGCCCTTCAGTCGGAGCATCTTTCGCCCAGGAGGTCGGTGCCGATTTTCACGCCCTGCTTCCCTACGATCGCCTGGTCGACATCCGGCGGCTGGTACAGGCCGTGGTCCCCCGCGCACTTGTCTTCACTCAGCACGATGTCTGGCCCGAGTTGGCCGTCCAAGCCGATGCCAGCGGATGTCCTATGGCGCTCGTCTCTGCTACCGTCCGCTTGGGGAGCACGCGAAGTTCGCTTGGCGCACGCGAGTTACTCCAGGTGGGTTATCGGGTCATCAGCGCGGCAGGAGTCGTCTCCGACGAACACAGAGAACGACTCATGCGTCTGGGGGTAAGACCCGAGGTAATCACCGTCACCGGTGACCCTCGCGCCGATGCCATTGCCGCAACCATTGCCGAAGCTCGGCGGACCGACCCGATGTTGGGCCACGGAACCAGCCCGACGCTTGTCGCTGGGTCCACCTGGCCGGAAGATGATCTGATCCTCCTACGTGCCTTTGGTGAGATTAATCGCCGACACCCC
>JAJCZW010000117.1 GCA_029262155.1 Gemmatimonadota bacterium | reverse complement strand
GAGCTTCTTCACCGTCTTCGTCAAATCGGAGGCCGGCGAAGGGCTCTCCGGTGTGCCAGGACTCGTCGACAGTGTCACCGGGAAGATCGAGGGGGCCACCAGCGAGCAGGTCGGTCTCGGATCCGGTGCCATCGTCGACCTGATGCCGGGCGAAGATATCGAGATCGCCAACCCCATGCGTCCGAACGCAGGCTTCGACCCTTTCGTGCAAGCACTGCTCCGTCAGATCGGAGTCGCCCTCAACCTCCCGTTCGAACTCCTGGTCAAGCACTTCACCGCATCGTTTTCGGCCTCGATGGCCGCACTCGGCGAGGCGTGGCGCGGGTTCCGTGTGGAACGCACCCACCTCATCAACAGCTTCGCGCAGCCGGTATATGAATGGGTGCTGACCGAAGCAATCGAGCGCGGTCACATCCGGGCACCGGGGTACTTCGACGATCCGCTGGCACGCGAAGCGTGGAGTGTAGCCACCTGGACCGGTCCCTCGAAGGGTCACATCAACCCGCAACAGGAAGCCAACGCGAGTCGGATCAGACTGGACACCGGCATCAGCACCCTGGAGCAGGAAATCGCCGAGCACTCTGGCCGCGATTGGGAGGAAACGATTCAGCAACGGGAACTCGAGCGCACCATGCTTGAGGAGGCCGGGTTGGTGCTCGTGGGCGCGACCACTGCCGATGGCACTGGAAGTGAGAGTGCCGCATGAGAGGCCAACGGGCGCTCGGGTACATCCTCCGGAATCACTGGGCGATGACCGAAGAAGCGTTGCGCACCGTCATCACCATCGCCCAGCGTGAGACCAGCTCCCCCGAGGCCATTGCGGCCGCCACGGGCGAACGCCTGGACAACACTCGGCAGGTCACCCTCCGAGACGGGGTGGCCACGATCCCTATCCGTGGACCGCTCTTCCGCTACGCCAACCTGTTCACGTCGGTCAGCGGCGCGACCAGCATGGAGATCCTCGCCAACGACCTGATGGAAGCAGCCACCTCCCCTGAGGTCAGGGCCATTCTGCTGGATATCGACTCGCCCGGCGGCGAAGTCAACGGCACTCAGGAACTCGGGGAACTGATCTTCGAGGGTCGCGAGCTCAAGCCGCTCGTGGCCCACATCAGCGGGGACGGAAACAGCGCGGCCTACTGGCTGGCCAGCGCCGCGTCGGAAATAGTCGTTGGCCCGACCTCGATCGCAGGAAGCATCGGCGTCCGAGCCGCATTCCTGGACACATCGGAAGCGGACCGGATGGCGGGGCTACGCGAGATCGTCATCGTGTCCAGCCAGAGCCCGCGGAAAGACGTCGACCCGACCACACCCGACGGGGTGCACGACATCCAGGTCGTCCTGGACGATCTGGCCGAGGTCTTCGTGACCACGGTCGCCCGCAATCGCGGCGTGGATCCGGAGACCGTGCTTCGCGATTTCGGTCAGGGTGGCGTGTTTGTGGGTGCGCGAGCCGTGACAGCGGGCCTCACCGATCGCATCCTCACGTTCGAAGCACTCCACGCCGAATTGGCCCAACGTGTCTCCCCGGGACGGAATAGGATCGCACTGCCCCGACCGGGAGCGACCTCACCCTTGCCTCAACAGGAGCAGATCATGCCGACGCCCGAGAAGGCCATTTCCACAGACCCCCTGAGCGCTGAAACAATTGCGGAGCAGTATCCCGCATTTGTCGCCGCCTGGCGGAACGAAGGTGGTGTCGCCGAGCGCACCCGCCTCTTCGCCATCGATGCTCTGGCCAAGCCGGGACTCGAGAAGGTACTGGCCGGCTGTCGAGAGGACCCGACCTGCTCCGCGGGCGACGCTGCCCTCCGCATCATCGAGCACGAAGAGGCGCAAGGACGTCTCCGCCTGGAGGCGCGATTGAGCGAAGAGGGTGACGGCGACCTGCCCACGGCGGCACCCGCCAGTCCTGACACCGACTCCCCGGCGCAGATGGCGACGCGCCGCCTCCTCTCCACCCTGTCCACCATCCAGTCTGAGACGTCCGCCACCGGGAGGAACGCATGAGCGCGAGTATCGAGATCACCCAGACCCCGCAAGACGGCCTGATCGCGGGGACCCTCCCGATCCTGGGTCGGAAGGTGACCCTGTTGCTGGGAGAGAACCTGACCCGAGGGGCACTCCTCGGGGCCATCACCAAGGGTGGGGCCTCGGCTGCCGCCAAGGCTGGTGGCAACACCGGGGACGGCACGATCACGCTTGACCCGACCACCCCGGTTCGACCCGGTGCGAAGGTGGGTGTCTACACCGTCCGGTGCATCACCGCCGCGGTGAATGGCGGTGTGTTCCGCGTCGAGGATCCCGACGGGAATGTGATCGGGGATACCACTGTCGCCGGCGGGGCCGGCGGCACAGCGTCGTTCGACGACGATGTGAAGTTCATCCTCACCGATGGTGCGGCTGACTTTGTCGTCGGGGACGGGTTCGACGTCACCATCGGTGCTGGGTCCAGCAAGGTCAAGCTGTCCACGGCAGCGGCCATCGACGGCTCCGAAGTGCCGGACGCCATCCTCGCCGAAGCGTGCGACGCCACGGCGGCCGACACCGAATGCCTCGTGTATGACCGCGGGGACTTCAACCAGAACGCCATGACGTTTGGCGCCGGACATACGGCAGCAAGTGTCCGTGAGGGCCTCCGCGTCAAAGGCATCCACCTCATCGACGTGCAGGAGGCATAACCATGCCGGTCACCGTACACAGCACCCAGACCCTGATCGACGTGGTCGCCAACCTGAAGCGCCCCCGATCAGGGATCCTCGATCGCTACTTCAGCGACGAGGTCACCTTCGACACCGAGGCCGTGGACGTCGACATCGAGAAGGGTCGGCGTGTCATCGCCCCGCTCGTGTCACCGCGTCTCCCGGCTCCGGTCCGGAAGCGCCCGCCCAGCGAGACCCGGGCGATCAAGCCGGCCTACGTCAAGGAAAAGATCCCGTTCGATCCGGCCGATGCCCTGGTCCGCGCGGTCGGAGAAAACATCGGTGGATCGCTCTCTGGACAGGAGCGCGAAGATCGGGCACTGCTCCGGTCGCTCGATTCGCTCACCATGGCCGTCACCCGGCGCATCGAACTCATGGCCACCGAGGCCCTCCGGACCGGGAAGCTGGTGCTCGTCGGGAAGGACTACCCCTCGACCACCGTGGATTTCCAGCGCGATGCGCTCCTGACACCAGCCGCCTTGGCGGGTGCCGCCCTCTGGAGTGCGAGCACCTCCAAGCCGCTCCGGGACATCGAGAAGCTTCGGAAGGCTGTGCGGAAAGCGTCAGGCGTGAACCCGATCGACGTCGTCATGGGTGACGACGCCTTTGCCGAGTTCCAGGAACACGCCACCGTCAAGGATCGGCTCGACACCCGGAACCGCACCGGCAACGAGCTCCAGGTGACCCAGGTCTCCGAGGGCCTCGCGTTTCAGGGCGTGGTCGACAACGCCAACATCTTGACCTACTCCGGATGGTACATCGATCCACTCGATGACACCGAGAAGGAGATCTGGCCGGCGAAGGAGATTGCGGTTGCGTCGCCAGGTCGCGAGGGCATCAACGGGAAGCGCCTGTATGGGATGATCCAGGATCCCAAGGCGTCCTACGAGCCGATGCCCTTCTTCCCGAAGATGTGGGAAGAGGATGATCCGGCCATTGTGTGGGTGATGGTCCAGTCGGCCCCACTGGTCGTCCCGACGCGGGTCGACGCCAGCGGGTCGCAGCAAGTCCTGGCGTAGGGATCGATCGGTACGATGGTCTGGGATTTTACTCGCGACCACACCCACGCATTCACCTGTGATGCGCCTGGAACGGTGAGGTGCACCCTGCGGGGTGTGGTCGTGAGTGGCTTCCTAAATGAAGAAGATGGATTCGAGCAAGACACCTCAGGGAACCGGGTCTTCGTCAGACGTACGGTCCTACGGCTGCTCACCCAGGACCTCCCCGCGGGATCGACGCGTGGTGACCCGATCACGGTCGATGGTACCGCCTATGTCCTCCGCGAGTTCGCCCTCGAGGACGATGGGTTGATCACCCGGCTCATTCTGGCGCGGGGCTAGCCATGAACGAACCTATCCGGATCTTCGCGGATTGGCTCAAGGATCCCACCCACGGAGTGGCCACGATGCTAGGTCTCGTGCCCCGTGATGCGGGTGACCCACTCCCTGGGGCAGGTGCGGTGTCGGTGTTCGATGAGACCCGCGACGCGGACGCTGCCGCAGAGCACTTCCCCGATCCAGGGAGTGGGATCGTCGTGACCGTCACTTTGGCGTTCAGTCGGGTCAGCGACAACGCCGCCGCGCAACGCAGTGGGCACCACGCCCTCAGTCTGCTGGTCCGAGTGGGCCTGCGGAGCGCCAACATGGCAAACGCCAAGCGGGACGGGAACTATGTCCTCCGGGCCGTGCTCTGGTCGCTGCGCAGGTTCGGACAGCAGGACCCTAACAGTCACATTCGCAACGGGTTTCGCCTGGCCTTGCACGGTGATGCCCAGTTGGTGGAGTGGTGGGAAACGATTGAGGACACGCTGATCACCGCTGCAATCACGATTCCATTTGATACCACCCACGATTTCGGGCTGCCCTAACAGGAGACGCACGATGGTCACCATCACGATCAACGGCAACGCGGTCGAGATCCCGCCCACCACGATCTCCGAGGGCCCCGAGGCCGTCACGACATGGGTCGCGGAGCAGACCAAGGCGGCAACGCCAACCACGAGCACACCCAAGAGCCAGCGGGCAACGCCCGCGAAGGAGGCGTAAATGGCCGGCGTACCCGCAGCACCCGCGAAACTCATCCATGTCGGAGGCGTCCTGCTGAAGCAGGAGGCCGTTTACAACACCGCAGAGACCCTGGCGGCAGCGACGGATGGGTTCCTCATGCATCTCACCGACCGGAACAGCCTGCCGGTCCCCGACATGGACTATCTGTACGATGGCGATCTCGGGTTGGCGCCAGGGAACCTGGGGATTGCCCAGCGCACCCAGAAGCGCGGCCGGTTTGCGCGCATCGCGCTCCCGGCACACTCTCGCGGCAGTAACGCCGCCTATAGCGCCACCGTACTGCCCTCTCTGCACCGCGTGCTCCTGGCGTCCGGCATGGATGCCGCCATCGACACGACACTGGGCTCCGAGAAGGTCACCTACACACCGACCGCTGCCGAATCGATTGGTGTGGGGCTGACGGGTCGGTTCTTCGCGCGAAAAGAGCAGTTCGATGTCCAAGGGATCTTGGCGGATTGGTCATGGTCCTTCGAGGATGGTGCCCCGCCGCTGCACACGTTCTCGTTGATCGGCACGATGCCGACCGACGTCCAGGACATCGCCCTCCCGGCGATCACATACGCCGAAGAGGCGATCGCACCGGCCCCAAGCGTCCTCGCGGCCCTCACCCTCGGCAACATGACACCGGCGAACGCGCGAGTGCTGACCGCCTCGTGGGCGCTCGGTCGGGAGTACGACAAGGCGCGCGGGTTCGATAACGCCGGGGCGCATATGGGCTTCGTACCCGGCGGGCGGGCACCGCAGCTCACCGTGGCGCTGGAGGCAACGGCCCTCCAGGGCACCCCGTTCACGGCGACGGCGGCCTTCGATGGCTATAAGCTCAACGAAATGGCCACACCGGTCGCGGTGGATCTCGCCATCGGTACTGCGCAATACCTCCGGGAGAAGCTGACGATCCCCGTAGGGCAGGTCATCAGCGCCACCCCGGGCGAGCACAACGGGACCGCTACCATGGAACTCGTGATCGCTGCGGTCGGTGGTGATTTCAACCTGGTCTTCGACTGATCGCGTGGGGTTTGACCTTGACGCCTTCCGGGAGGCCCACCGGCCATGGTCGCTAACCGCGCGCGGACGCAGCTATCCTGCGCGGTGGATCAGCGGCGAAGAGGTGCTGCGGTTCCGGGCGATTTGGGATGCAGAGGCCGACGCCGACGCTGCGGCTCTGGCCGTACGACGCTTGCTGCGTGCGCTCTGGCCCTGGCGACCATGGATGCTCTGGCGCGGCGATCCCGTGCGCCTCTTCCGCCGTGCCACCGAGGTCGAGCAGCAGACGTGGCTCCGCGATTTTTTCGTCCACCGGGCGGCGGCAATCGCCGCCCTGGAGAAAACGATCCCTTCGACCAACTGATCGATCGCCAAGCCGCACCCACCGCCAAAGGTGAACAGGCCGTCGGCCTGGAAACGGTGATCGTACAGGTCCAGCAGCGGTACCCCGGTCTCTACTACGCTCCCCAACGCTGGCAGACACGAGACGGATGTGTGCCCTATCACATCCTGCTCGCCTACTGGGCGACGATGTGGAGCGGCCTCGCACTCGAGCGCGTCAACCTCGGTCGCGCACTCCACGCCGCACTCGATACCAACCCACAGCGCCGCGAGGCTGATCACCGCGAAGCCTTCGGGGGCCACTGATGGCCAAGCGCGAAGTGCAACTGATCCTCCGCCTGAAAGACCTGGCGACCAAGGGGTTCACGTCGTTCGGCACCACTGCAAAAAAAGTGGCAGGGATCGCCGGGGCGGCCTTTGTGGCCATCGGGATCAAGGCCACCAAGATGGCGGTCGACTTCGAGAGCCAGATGACGCGGGTCAGCACCCTCGTCGACACCAACGTCGTGGACATGAAGAAGCTGTCCAGTGGCGTCCTGGATCTGTTCAAGTCGCTCCCCGTCAAGAGCATGGCGGACCTGAGCGACGGGCTGTTCGATATCATCTCCGCTGGGGTGCCGGCATCCGAATCCCTCAACGTCCTTGGCACGGTGGCCCGGACCGCGGTGGGTGGGTTCACCGACGTAAAGACGGTGGCCAAGGGCGTCACCGCCGCCCTGAATGCGTTCTCGAGCGAGGGGCTGACCGCCACCGAGGTGACAGACGCCTTTTTCGTCGCCAATAAGCGGGGTGCCACCACCATCGGGGAATTGTCTGATGGGATCGGGAAGAGCGCCAGCCTAGCCAATAGCCTGGGCGTCAGCTTCGATGATCTCCTAGCCAACGCCACCGCCCTCACCCTGGGAGGACTCAAGACCAGCGAGGCGTTCACCTCCCTCACCGCCACCTTCGCGAACATCCTGACCCCGTCGCAGGAGCTGCTGCGACGAATGCCGGACCTCGCGTCGGAATTCAATGCGGCGTCCCTGAAGGCCAAAGGGCTCACGCAGTTCATGGTGGATCTGGCCGAGAAGACCGAAGGGGACAACGAGGCGACCAAACTGCTGTTCGGGAGCGTCGAGGCCCTGAAGGGTGTACTGAGTTTGACGGCAGGCGAGGGGAGCACTGTGGCCAGTGTCACGGAGGATATGGCCAACAAAGCCGGCGAGGGGGCGGAAGCATTTAAGAAGGCCAATGAATCTACAGAGGCCATGTACCTAACAGCCAAGAATCGCTTGAGCGTGGTACTGGTAGACCTCGGCGCCCGCGTGCTTCCGTTCGTGACCAAAGCTCTGCGAGGCTACAGCGTTCTGTTTGATGAGCTGGACGGCACCAGCCGCGCGAGAGAACTGGACCGCCTGACTCGAAGCGTCAACCAACTCAGCACAGCAGTGGATCCGGGCACCTCAATCAGGCTGGCCTTACTCTCGAAGCGCCTACGCGATTTGGCGGGTGGACCCGACAAAGCTGCGTTCGCAGGCCCGTCGGCGCTCGCCCAGCAGCTCGATACCTTCCGATCGGTCTTGATCGGCCTGCAGAAGGAGGCAGACTCCCTCGGAAGGGACCAACTCCTGGCACTGCGGAACGGGCTGCTCTTTGCCGCACAGAGTGGTCAGCTCACGACGAAGCAAATGGTGGACTTGGGCGCGAGCCTGAACATCATTTTCAAGCGGCTGAGCCCGAGCGGCGGCCAGATCATAGCCCCCATTGCGAACGCTGTCCCCGATTCGGTCGCCACCCTGAAGGCACGCCTCGTCGAGCTGAATAACGAAATCGGTGTGCGGGCGGTCCAGGTGCAGCGCCAACTAACCCGGACCCAAGCGAAAGAACTGCTCGCCCGCGACACAGCGCTGGCCGACTCCATGCGGGGACAGGCCAAGACGGTCGAAGAAGGTAATGCCCGTCTCGCGGAACTAGACAGAACCCTTTCTGAACGACAGCGGATTGCGAACGAAGCGCGACAAAAGAGTGCCAAAGAGACGGCAGAGAGACTGACGAAGCTCAACGACGAGATCGCCCTCAAGACGGTTCAGGCCGAACAGCAAATCACGGAACAGCAAGCCAAGGAGTACATCCAGCGCCAGCAGGACCTGGGAGGCTTCACCCAGACGCAAGTGGGCACGATTTCTGGAGCCTACGCCGAACTCGATCGCCTGAACACGATACTGGCTGCAGGATTGTCGAGGGATCTTATCCCGCGCATCAAGGAAAGCGGGACAGCGCTGCGGACGGTGAGCCGCGATACGGTTGAGACGGCCGAAGCCATGCAGGTGCTGGCGCTGAAGAGTAGGTTGACCATTGATGTGGTGCGACAACTCACCGCCGATGGATTCAGCTATGACGCGGCCGCCAAGCAGTGGGTCCGCACCACCAAGGATGGCAGTCAGAAGGTCGATGAACTCTCACGGTCGCTAGAGCAGGGCGCCCGGAGTGCGATCGATACCGCTGGTGCCCTCGGCCTCGTCGGGAGAGCGGCCCAGGGCACCCTCAACACGATCGTCAACCTCGGTGCCTCAATCGCAGCGGTCTTCTCGGGTGGCTTCAGCGCCCAAGGGGTGATCGGGATCATCTCTGGTGTTGGGTCGTTGGTCAAAGGGATCTTCGGGGGCAAGAGCCCGGCCCAGAAGGCCGCCGAGGCCGTGCTCAAGCAGAACACCAACGTCCTGCGGGACAACAGTCTCCGGTTAGGCGATCTAGTGCGGCTGTCGACTCCGGGCGCGCAGTTGGCCGGCGTGCAGGAGGTCCTGTCGCGGTTCCTGATCCAATTCAGTGGCAAGCCCGATACGGCCACCTCCAAAGAATCGACCCGAACGGCACTCGCCGGACTGTTGGCTTCCAAGGGGGTCGGACTGGGCGACCTTGACCGCCTTGCACAAGACCTCGGGCTGACGATCAAGGATTCCAAGGGGAACTTCATCCTCGGCGGGCTCCGACAACTCCTCTCGGTCCTCGGGTCGATCGAACCGACCCAATTCGCCAACACCTTCGCTGGCCAACGTGAAGCACTGGGGCGTGAGGCGACGCTCTTCGATCTGAGTCCGGCTGAACAGGCGAAACGCCTGGCCGCCTTGGCCGGTGGCCCGCTCGGCTCGGGTGCGATCGGGTCACGGCTATTCGGCATCAACTTTGGCACCGCGGAGGGTCGAGAGGCCGGACTACAGGCGATTCGGCAGCTCTTTCTGGATCTGCCAACACTCTCCGCGCGGGACCTGGGAGGGCTCTCCGGATCAGACTTTCTCCGCGTCCTCGAAGACCTGAAGGGGTTCCTCCAGGACGCCACTGATGCCCCACTCGCCACACTCGGCGACCCCCTCCCGGTCGTCGCCGTCGCCCCGCCTGCCACGATGCCGAGTCTCGGTGAGGTGGTCGTCGGGGGACTCTCCTCGATTGACATCATGCACGAGAGCCTGGGAGCACTCCAGACCATGAGCGGGAGCCTGGGACGGATTGAGTCCCTCCTGAGCAGTCGCCTCCCGCAGCCGGGCACGGGTGCACTCAGCGGACGTCAGGTCACGGTGACGATCGGGAGCGTCAACCTCGGTGGCGGACTTGGAGGGTTCTCGCGAGAAGACCTGGCGCGCGAGATCTCTATGGCACTTGCGCGGGAAGTCTTTCTCGCTGACCAGGCGGTTGGCCGCGCCAGGGTGCGAGTCCAATGACCCTCACTGTGTCTGTCAACGGGGTGGACCTCGGGACCCGGTTCGGCTGGTTCCCCGATCAATTCCCCGGCTGGCTCTCACTTCCAGCGCGGGAATTCACCTCGATCAAGATCCCTGGCCGCGCTGGATCCGTGATCACGCACCAACAGGCCGATCATCGCGAGCTCTCGTTCAGCGGAATCATCCAAGGCGCGACTCCGGCCGCACGCGATCAGATCGAGACGGCTATCGAGGCCCTCCTGATGGCAGGCAGGGTCCGCGTGACGATCACAGATGGACCCGCTCGGGTGATCAGCGGTATGACCCAGTCGGTCGGCATTACGCCGTTCGAACGGGGCGTGTCCCCGCTCGCCTCTCGGATCGAGGCCACCCTCCTCTGCGAGGATCCGATCTGGCGTGCGATCAACGCCACCGGTATCGGGCTTCCCGTGGCCGGTACCCGGTACACTCTCCCGCTCGGGACCGCCCAGAGCGATCCGGTCGTCCATCTCATGGGGCCGTCGACCGATGTGGCGTTCATTCTTCGTGCGGTGACCGGTGCTCCGATCGGCGTCCCGCTCGCCTTCCAAGGTCTCGGCCTCGGCGACACCGAGTACCTCGCGATTGACTGCCGCCGCGGCATCATCGAGCGGGTGACCGCCGGTGTCCGCGTGAACGGTCGCCCGCTGATGACGGCGGGGACCTTCCCCTTCGGCCTCGATCCCCGGCGTGGCCCGCTCACCGCTGAGGTGAGTAGCGGGTCCGGCGAGGTCTTCTATCGGCAGGGCTGGCGATGAGAACCCTCCCTGCCCTGACCGGTGACCAGCTCGAGGAGCTCTCGACCCATCCATTCCACTGGGAGGCTGCCCGCCTCGCACTAGAGGCGGTGAGCGGCCAGGCGGCGCATTTCGCCCGCACCGGCACTAAGGCTGCTCTCGACAGTGCGGGCGTCTCGCGGTCCGTGGTCGAGGGGCAGGAGGCGTGGGAGTGGGTCGACCTCGATGCCGATAGTGTGCGGGAGACACCCGGTCTCCTGATGGGATCCGGCGACACCTGCTGGTGGGACTTTCTGCTTCATCCCACCGCGATCACGCTCTACGTGGAATTCGTTCAGCCGGCCGCCTTCCCGCCGGCGGTCAAGGGCCTGATCTATCTCGGCAATGCAGCGGACACCGGCGCGCGCGTGCTGATCGAGTCGTCCGGGACCCAGTATCGCATGATCCTGGGCGACGGGGTCTCCGGACGCACGAGCGCGCTGACCGGCACTGCGCCCACAGCCGGTCAGCGCGTCCAGCTGCGAGGGACGCTCACGGCAGCCGGGGTGATCCAGTTGCATCAATCGATCGACGGTGCTCCGGAGACCGATGCGGCCTCAGACGCAGCCCTGGCACTCAAGTCGTCTTGGGGCGGACAGCGGGTCTACCTGAATAGCCGTGGATCTGGGAGCGTCGGTGGTGCACTCTATCTCGATGCCAAGGTCGCGATCGGAGCGCCCAGTATCGCTGACCTCGGGACGGTGCTCTGATGGCCGGCGCAGCGGTCAGCATCCGGATCGATCCGAACGCGGCGGCCTCACAGAGCGCTCTCGCGGGGACCGCGGTCGATATCCTGCCGTCGGTGATCATCGAGGACGTGGATGGACTCCCGGTCCCCGGCCAGACAGTCACCTTCGCGGTGACCGGAGGCGGAGGATCACGCAGCCCCGCTACGGTGCAGAGCGACGTGAACGGCATCGCCACCCTCACCGACTGGACCCTCGGTGCGACTCCAGGCACCAATACACTGACGGCGACTGCTGCGGGTCTCACCGGCAGCCCCGTCACCTTCACCGCGGAGGGCACCGCACCACCCGCTGCGACCATCGAAGCGAACAGCGCGGTCACCCAGAGCACTCCCGTGGGGACCAACGTCTCGACGCCACCGTCCGCGCTCGTCAAAGACACCCTGGGGGCGGCGAAACAGGGCATCACCGTCATGTTCTTCGTGGTTGCCGGGGGCGGGTCGATCTCCGAGGTGGAGATCATCACCGACGCCTTTGGCGTTGCGACACTCACCAGCTGGACGGCCGGGCCGACCGCCGGCACCGAGATCAATGTCGTCCATGCCTCCGTCCCCGGTCTCTCAGGGGATCCGGTCCTGTTCAAGACGACGGGGACAGCAGGTGCGGCAGCCAGCATCGAGCCCGCCTCACCCACCGAACAGACTGGCCCGATCAACACCGCCGTCGCGGTCCCGCCGGCGGCGAGGGTGCGCGACACCTTCGGGAATCCGGTCGCTGGCCACCCCGTCACCTTCGCGCCCACGGCGGGAGGAGGATCGGTGGACCCGGTGACGGCGGTCAACACCGGCGCGGACGGGATCGCGACGGCCACGAGCTGGACCCTTGGGGGGACGGCAGGAGCCAACAGCGCCACCGCCACCGCAACTGGTCTTGCCGGAAGTCCGGTCACCTACAACGCCACGGCGACGAATGCGCCGACTACGATCGCCGCCAACAGCACGACGAGTCAGACCGCGGGTACCTCGACCCATGTCGGCGAGCCGCCGAGTGTGCTCGTGACTGGTGCCGGAAGTGCACCGATCGAAGGGGTCCCGGTCATCTGGGCCGTGCCCTCAGGTGGCGGGAGTCTCGTGATCGCGAACGGCACGACCGATAAAGACGGCATCTCGCGTCTGCAGAGTTGGACCACCGGCAGTGCGGCGGGGGCCAACAGCGTCACCGCCACCGTCTCCGGCCTCGCGGGCAGCCCCGTCACCTTCAACGCCACGGGGGCGACCCTCACCGCCGACTCCATCACGGCGATCAGCGCCACGAGTCAGACCGGTGCGGTGAGTGCGGCGGTTGGTGCGCGGCCGGCGGTACTCGTGGCCGACCCGACCGGGCTCCCGGTGGCAGGGCATCCCGTGACATTCGATGTGATGTCTGGCAATGGTGTCGTCGTCCCAGCCGGACCCTCGACCGTACTCACGGGGCCGGATGGGATCGCCCGAGCCACGAGCTGGACGCTTGGGGCCGCGCTCGGCACCAACAACAACTCCGTCACCGCCACCGCGGCGGGCTTGACCGGGAGCCCCGTCACCTTCGTGGCGTCGGGGGTTGCGGGCCCCGCGGCGTCGATCGCCGCGTTCTCCGCCCAACTACAGAGCGCCCCGATCGGGACGGCCGTCGCGGTGCCGCCGGCGGTCCGAGTCGTCGACGCTGGCGGGAATCCCGTCGTCGGCCATCCGGTCACGTTTACCCCGACCCTCGGTGATGGCTCGATCGCCCCTGCCGCGCCGGCGATCATCCCGACCGACGGTAATGGCGTGGCGGCGCTCACCCGGTGGACCCTCGGGAGTACCGTTGGCGCGAGCACTAACCAGGTCGCGGCCTCCGCCATCGGGCTCACCGGTAGTCCCGTCGTCTTCGCGGGATCCGGCACCGGGGGTGGTGCCCCGCCGGTGTCCTCGACACCACGCGCCCCCTTCGAGCGGATCGATGTCGCCACCGACCTGATCTGCAACGGCGGCCAGGTCGTGGCCACCGTCATGGGGTTGGTCGAAGCCCGGGTGGAGCATCGGTTCGAGGGGATCGTCCGTATCCCTCGCCTCACCGTCCGCTACACCAGAGATCTCTGGGACGCCCGCGGCGAACTGACCGAGCATCGGGTCCTCCTGGTCCGCCGCACCGATGGCGATTACGACGAATACCGGGTGACGGATGCCGGGGACATGAGCGGGGCGGATGGCCTCGTCACCGTGCAAGCGGTGCACCCGATCCAGGACCTCGGCCTCCGAGGGAGCCTGATCACCAGTACCACGGGTGGACTGACCTCGCTCACCGTCCCGATCTCCGGTCGGACTCTCGCCGCGCTGCTGGTAGAGACGATCCTCCCCCGAGCCCCGAGCTACTTCGGGCTCGGAGTAATGCCGCCCGGCGTCGTGACCGTCACCCTCAGTGAGGCCACCCCGCTCTCAGGGACCGTGGCCGCCACCGAGGGAATCAACAAGACCCAGAACGCCGCGCACGAGATCAGCGCACGACGGAACGGGACCACGAACTACCTGATCGATGTCGCGGTGGTCGGGCAGAACGCGCCGCTCGCCGATATCCGGACGGGCAAGAACCTGCTCCGGATTGAGCGTCAGCGCGCGGTGATCGAACAGCGCACGCAGGCCACCATCATCGATCCCACTGGCCGCACCCTGGGTGACAACGCCTGGGAAGTCGTCGCCGTGGCCGCTGGCGTCTCGATCGAGGTCGCCAGTATCACGGGGGGGTTAGGCCCCAGCCTCGAGGCCGACCAACTCAAGGACCTGGCCTGGATGGACGAGGCAGGGACCGCCCACGCCATCACCAGCTCGGTGGTCGTGTCCGATACCGTGACCCGCCTCCTGATGGCGAGCACGATCGGGATCGTGGTCGGCGACTGGGGCCGCCTCGCCGCGAATACGAGTGGTGACGACCTGGCGCTCCTCACCTCACCCAACCTGATCGCCCGCTGGGGACCGATCCATACCGTGCAGCCGGGCCAGGTCCCGAGCCTCACGAACTGGATTCGGAACCCGCGATTCGCCGTCGCGACGGATGGCCTCACGCCGGACGATTGGACCCTGCCGACCAGTGGGTGGGCGCTTGCCACGACGCAGTCCTTCGGCGGTGGCCGCGTCATGGAGTTCACCGGTATCTCAACTGCCAAGGAGTTCTCCCAGACACGGAGCGTCTTCTTTCGGAAGACCGGCGCATACATCTATTCGGTGTGGTACATGTACCCTGGAGCCGGCGGTGCCGGTGCGACCCTCAAAACAACCAACCCGCAAACGGGCGCTGTCGACTCCTTGCCGCTGCCAGGGTTCGGGGCCGGCGACCCGCTGATCCTCACATGGGTGCGAGTGGACGTGACCTATCAGATTACGACCACTGGAGTCAAGACCATCCGGTTGGGTGTGGATCACGCCGCGAACCTCAGCAACACGAATCCGAATGCGTGGATTGGTGGTGCCCAGTTCACCGAAGCCCCTGCCATCGACTTCCTGGAGGGGTCCGGTGGTGCCACCAACCACCAGGCCGTGCTCGAGAAGTTCCGCACCGACGGGGACCCGATCACCTCGTATCAGGGTGCCCTGGCCGATCTCACCCGCCTCGATCCGACCTCCTGGCCGTACGACACGCTGCATCACGGCGGGATCATCGATGTGACCGACGACGAGCTGGGTGAGACCTTCGCGCCCCGGATCGTCGAGCTCACCGAGGACCTCCTCAACCCTGCCGACTCACGGCCGACCCTGGCCACCGCGCCCAGGCGCATCTCGACCATCATCCGGAGTGGGGTATGACCGATCGCAACGGCTCGAAGGTGTCGTGGGTATGGATGGCCGGTCTCCTGCTCTCTGTGGTCTTGCTCCTGATCGGCTGGGTGGGGAAGTCACTCGCTGACGACGTGCGCGCGAATCGGCAGATCAACTCGGCCCAGGACGTCAGGATCGAGGCCATGCGGGTGCAGGCTGAGAACGACCGCGACCTCCTCCGCACGCTTATCGCGAAACTGGACCGGCTGCTGGACCGGGGTGCGCCATGATCCTCTGGCGCGATGTCGACCCCCTGCTGTTGCAGCCGCAATTTCGTGAGGACGTCGAGCGGTTCCTGGCGGCGAGTCCGTTCTGGTGGACCGTCACGAGCGGCTATCGCTCGATTGACGCGCAGCGCGTCCTCTACGCCCGATACCGCAACGGCGGGGCGCGCGCCGCACCACCAGGTAGGAGCGCGCACAACTACGGCCTCGCCATTGACGTGGCACTAGACGCGGATCCCGAGATACCGGGGCTGCAACCGACCTGGGACACCAAGGCGGCCGGATGGCTGTGGCTCAAGACGGCCAGCATCCCGCACCCACGCCTCAGCGGTGGATGGCGCTTCCGCGATTGGCCACACATCCAGCGATTCCGCTGGAAACGGTTTCGAGGCTGGACGCCACCGATCATTCAGCCGCTCCATGCGGCCTAACAGGAGGGTAACATCATGGCGACCGACTGGCTCAACACCACACGCACCATCAAGCGGGGGCAACTGATCATCTACTGCGCCGGGTTCTTCCTGCTCGGCGCGCTCCTGTGCGCCTTCCTCGGGGGTGGATCGTGACCACCGGGTCGGGCCACGGGCTCTATTACCGCGTGATGGGCTCCCTGGCCCTGATCGCGATGGTCGCGATGACGCTCTGGCAGATCCACAAGGGGCACTCGTTCAGCTTGTACGACGTGATCGTGCTCACGGTGTTTGCGGCGATCTGCCTGGCGTTGATCCGGCCCGAGAAGTTCGACACGACGATCAAGGCGATCAGCGACCGGTTCGGGAAATGAGGTGGTGGTACTGTTAGGTAGCCTTCTCATCAACAACACAGATTGCAACCCTATGGAGGTGGTATAATGGCAACTGTACGCGCAAAGTTCCGTGTCGATCAAATCATACGGCACAGCTGGGCAGAACGGGAGATGCGTACCGTAGAGCTCTCGCCGGTGTCCGGAGACGGAGGCTCGGAGAACAAGGCGTTTTGGGAAGCCACACCAAGCGGGAAACTATCGCTGGGATGCATCAACTTGGAGGCAGCGGAACAGTTCGACCTCGGTAAGGAGTATTATCTCGATCTCACCCTGGCCGAGTGAGGGGGTGGCTCGTGAGACGTCTTCTCCTGGCGCTCGTCGCCATGCTTGCGATCGCCGCGCCGATCCAAGCCCAGCAGTGCAGCCCGACCGACACGATACGGCTGGTCCGTACCGGTGGCGCACTCTGGTACATCGTCGTGGACGGTGACACCGTGAGCCAGCACACGTCTGGAGAGAAGGCGGCGGCGAAAGGCGCCATCCTCGCAGTGTATCTGGGGCCGCGCGTCGCACTGGAGCATACCTTCCACGGTCGATACGAGGGTTGTTTCCTTGGACGGCCCGTGGACTCTATTCCTCAGCCACCGCCGGACTCAACACCCGGTGACACCCTCGCGGTACCGCCTGCTGACGGTGTGCCCGATAGCACGACGCCGGACACACTCCCCCCGACTCCGCCCCCATCTCCGGGTGGGGGACTCGCCGGGTCGCATGAGCCCGCAGGGTTCGCGGCCATCGTTGGGCGTCGGTTCGACGCCAAGGGCAGCGGGAGCAACGGTCGGGGTACCGGCACGCTGCCCTACAAGACGGGTGGCTCCGAGGGATGGGACGACGTGGAGAGCCGCTACGGCAACCTGATCCTGGCGTCTGGTCCCTCGGCCCCGATCTCGCCGCCTAACATCATGCGGATGCTCTATCCGGCGCAGACCGTTGCGTCAAACCAGACCTACTCACCCGGTGTGATCCAGACGCTGGGTTTCACCGGTGGGGCTTACGGGGCGCGCCAGTACACGCGGCTCTATCTGCGCTTTGCCGTCCGAGTCTCCAGTAACTGGCAGGGGCACGGCACCGGCACCAACAAGGTTCTCTTTGTCCGGTCGGTTGACGGGAACAATCGGTTCGAGCCGATCATCCGACTCCGTGGCCAGGGGTCGAACCCGCTGGAATTGAACGTCGATCTCCAGGGGTCACCCCAGGATCCTCGCACGGATACTGGAGGGCTCCATCCGAACACCAGTGGAGCGGCTTCCGTGGGAGCGTCCAATGTAGCGCGCGGGGTATGGCATGTAGTTGAAGCTGTTTTGGTGATAGGGCCGGTAGGCTCCCACTCCGGCATTTTCCAGATGTGGCTCGACGGAACCCTAACACACGATTACAGAGATGTGGAGTACTCCAAGAATGGCGTTTCAAACGTATGGGATGCTCTCCACTTTGCGCCGACCTGGGGCGGGATCGGTGGGACGATCACCGCCGATATGTGGATGGACCTGGATGAGGTCTACGTGAGCGGGGCACCGTAGGCCATGGCGTGGGCGGCCGAGTCTGTTGCGACACCGGTTGCAGCGACAACCGGCAATGATGTCACGACGACGCTGACGATCACGGCGAACACGACGCTCGTCGTGATCGGAGGCAATAGCTCGTTCCGCAATATCACGGGAGCATTGTTTGATGGTGTGTCCACCACCGCCGTCGCGAATCCAGCGTCAGGGAACCGTGAGTCGCGACTGTTCTGGATAGGGAAATCGAGCCTCCCCGCTCCAGGTACGTATGACTGTGTTGTGACCGTCAACGCTTCCCTCAGCACCAATGACCCATGTGTCGTGCATGCGATCGCCTTCACGGGTACCGCCGATGCCGCAGAGGAGGACTCTGCCGGACAGACCTATGGGTCGGTCTCATCGTTATCCGACACAGCTACTCCGACGACGGACGACGCCCTCATCGTCTCGTTAGTGATGTGCCTCGATCCACGCACGATCACCCCGACGAACGGGCAGACGCAACAAAGGAACTTGGATGGTGCAGGCGCTAACCTGAATCGGTCCGAGATTTTCACTGCCACGGGACCGAACCCCGCCGCCGCCTTCGCATCGACCTACACGTTATCGGGCGGGACGCAATGCGCCCAACACGTCGCGGCGTTCGGGCTGGCGAGTACGGGCACTCCGGTCTCGCAGTCCCTGGCGACTCCGATCGAGTCACAAGCGACGCCCGTTGGGCAGCGCGCCTCTCCGATCGAATCCCTGGCCTCGCCGTCGGCGCAGGTCGTGACCGCCGTCGAATCCGTCGCCGGTGTGGACCGCGTCGACCTCGTCTCCTGGGAATCGCTGGCAAGCCTCGCGCGGGACGGGATCACTCCCGCAGAGTTCGTGGCCACGATGACCAGCGGGATCGCGACCCCGATCGAGTCCGCCGGTAGCGTGCTCTCGCAACGATCTGATGCGCTGGAGTGGCTCGCGGGAGCACTCCAGATCACCACGACCCCCCTGGAGTCGCTGGCACGCCTCGACCGCGCGGTGGCCTCTGTTTTTGAGACGCTCGCCGGGGTGTCTCGTATTGGTGTGAGCCCGATCGAGTCCCTTGCACTCGTCGTCGTCCAGCAAGGCGCAATACTCGAGTGGCTGGTGGCAGTGCTCCGAGATCACCTCGTCCCGTGGGAATCTGGCAGCACCGCCACCCTGGTCTCGCGCGCTACGATCGTGCCGATCGAATGGCGTGGCAGATTGGCGGCCACCCTGGTCGTGCCGGTGGAGTCACTCGCCTCGCGGACCGCAACCACACTCGCCCCACTCGAATCGCTGGCCCCCGCCCTCCGGATGGCGAGCACGCCGTGGGAGGCGTCCGGACACATGGCCGTGGCGGTCCCATCACCGGTAGAGACGCTACGGGCGCTCGTACAGACGCAGACGATCTCGCTGGAGTGGCTCCTCCAGGCGATTGCCATCGGTGCCGTCCCCATGGAATGGCTCGGGGCGCAGCTCCTCTCACGGGTCCTCCGTGAGATCGATCGCTCCGGCTATCGACTCGTCGGGGTCGATCAGTCGGATCATCGGTTGGCTGACCAGGACCACTCCACGCACCGCTTCTTCGATACCGACCACTCGGGAGCACGCTGATATGTCGCAGAATACGATCTGGCTCGATGGGGGAGACTGGGATATCGACGCCGACATGAGCGAGAAACTGGCCACCACAGGCGAACTCGGTCCACCTGCTGCCCCCTTGACCGGGGGGACCGGTGCCCTGGTCGCCGCCTTTGGCAGTACCTCCGAGATCGACCTCACGCTTAAAGGGACGCTCGCCCAGCGGTCTGAGGCACCGACCCGCTATTTCGTGACCCTGCAGGGCGAAGCCATCAAGAACAAGCTCGCGTCATTCGTTGGTAAGGTCGTCTGGCGGTATGTCGCGTTCGGGAATGACTTCGCGCGCTGGGTCCCCTATCACGTCAAGGCCGGCCGCCAATAACCACACCATCACGGGAGATACACCATGCCAATCGCCAATACCGACCTGATCGAACATGCGGCCGCGTCGATGCCGGAAGACGACGTCTCGACCTCTGGGGGGGCGATCGATACCGCCGCGCGCCCCGACCTCACGCACTTGACGGCCAACGCGGTCATTGCCGCCATCTCCGATGGGGCGGATGTTCGCACACTCACGATCACCGGCCGACTCGCTTCCGGCGCGATCGACACCGAGGCCATCGTCCTGACCGGAGCGGTGGAGGTCGTCGGCGCCAAGACGTTTGAGCGCATCCTCAAAGCGGTGCTCTCCGCCACCGATGGTGCGCGCACGGTCACCGTGAAGCAGGGCGCCGCCGGCGCGACCCGGGCCACCATCGGCCCGAACGAAACCACTCGCCGCCTCCTGTTCTATGACTCGGCGAGCGAGGCCGGAGCCACGACACGCTACGAAAAGACGTTCTTGAAGAACAATCACGGCACCCTAACACTGAACGCTGCTGCAGTGCAGCTCACGGCGGACCCCGCGGCCAAGATCAAAATCGGGGTGGCGGCCGCCAAAGGCGACACCGTGTCGGTGGCAAACCGGAAGACCGCTCCCGGCGGGATCACCTTCGTCGACGACGGCGTGAGCCAGAATGTGCCGACGGGCGTGCTGGCGGCGGGCGAAGCCATTGGCGTCTGGAAAGAACTGGCGCTCGGGGCGAGCGATGCCCCCAACAAGACCACGTACACCACCCAACTCAGCGGCACCACCGTCTAACGGGAGGATACCATCATGACACACACCATCACTCGCGCCGAGGCCGAGACTGCCGTCAAGGCCATCCGGCGCACGTGCCGCGGGCCCCTCGCCAAGGGAGTCGCCGAGGCCGTCACGGAACTCCTCGAGCGGGGCGAACTGACGAAGGCTCGGCATGTAGATGCCGCCGGTCGGGCCGGATGCGGCGCCGATTTCAACACCGTTGTGCTGGCGGGCCCGCTGGATGGCGGGACCTACGAGTACGAGTGCCCGCAGTGCGGGCTCACAGGGACCTATACCGCCCCACGGTTCGACCTCGAGGCAGAGGCGTAGAGGGGTCGGCATGGTCTCCTGGATCGCCGTCATCCACCTGGGCGACGCTCCGCATCTCCAGGCAGCGCAGCAGCTGGCGGCAGAGCGGTTCCCCTCGGCCCGGATCGAGAAGGTGCAGTCGGTGCCCTCGTGGGAGATCGCTGAGGGGGAGCTCTCGGCGCTCGAGCGTCGTCGGAGCCTGGAGGGATGAGGCTCCGCGCGGCGGTCATGCTGGCGCTGGTGTCCGTGCTCGTCGGGGGAGTGCTCACCGGCTGGGGCGTCGTCCGGTGGAGCGATCGCCGGCGACAGGCGCTCGTGGAGGAGGCCGCTATCCATCGGGCCCGGGCCGACTCCCTCGCCGCGGTCCAGCGATCCCTCCGGGTGGCCGCCTCTATCGAGAGCGCCCGGGCCGACTCGGCACTCCAGGTGGCTGATCGCACGGTGGAGCGGTCACGGGCCCTGGCGGGTCAGGTGACAGACCTGGCCGGCCAGCTCGATCGCGCTGGGACCGTCCGTGACTCGGTTGATCTCTTGCTCGCCGTCCGGGACACCCTGGCCCAGAGGGTGATCGTCCTCGGGTCCGAGGTCGGGAGCCTGCGATCAGCGCTGGCGTCGGAGATCCAGGCGTCGGCTTCACTGCGGGCAGCGCTCACGGTATCGGATTCGGTGCTGGACGCGGAACGGACACGAGGAGATAGGCTCCAGGAGGCGGCGGCGTTGCCCAAAGCAGAGGGTGTCAAGCTACTTGGGTTCCTACCAATGCCGAAGCTCTGCGCTGTCGGTGGCTACGGTGCTACCGTGGCCGGTGGGTCGGTGCAGCATGGGCCGACGGTGGCGGTGGGGGTGTGTCTGTAGTCCCAGCTTAAGCGATACTCAGGCTGGGGACCGAGCCAGCTTGTGGCCCCGAGCGATCATTCACTCTGATCTTTGGTGCCTCGGGAAGCGTCGGCTTAGTAGGACCGAATGGACCGAACAACCATCCTTCCCGTAGTGGCATTGGTGGCTCTTCACCATAGTCCAAATAGCTTCTGAGGAATGCTGTTAAGGCCGGGCGGAGCTCCCGCATCACATCTTCTCTCGTCTCTCCGGCCACAAAAAAACCAGGGAGCTCACTGATGCGTAATTCGCAGTGGGTTAGTCCGTGATCGTCGATAACTTCTTGGGGACCGATGTATCCCCAAGGTCGATTAAGGAGTTCGGCGACAGTCATTATGGGCATCCCTCCAAATCAATGAGCCACTTTGCCGTCTCTTTAACGTACGCCGGAAGAAGCTCCCGGGTTCCATCGTCCTTCACGGAAAGACGTCCTCCGTCAGGGTGTAACCATATCCTATGTGACCCGGTGCCACCAGACCGGACAGTACATCCTGCACGATGCAACCATCGTGCCAAATCCCTATAGCTGTAGCCAACCCCTTTACTCGCAACCACCGACCTAAGCGTGCGACAGTCCTTTGGGGACAAGGGGCTCACTGATTTACTAGCTCTCTAATCAGAAGGCTGATGCAGTTCTGCTCTTTGTGGTTGATAAAGAGCCGAAACTCGAACTCGCCATATGTGTCGAAGGTTGGATTGAGCACGGGTAGGATCAGAGGCAAACTAGACGGCGTTCCCGCTTCGTGACCGCTCCCGATCCCACTCCCTTCGATCGAACTCACAATAACACCGTCTGGCGAGCGCACCTCCACACGAAAATGCACCGGTATTGTTCCGTCGTTAGCGACGTCCTCAGACCGAAAGACCAACTTCACCACGTACACAATGACCGGATAAACCGCAGGGAGTTGGGCCGCATTTATGGTATTAAACTCACCGAATATATTGAGCTTGCCATCCATGGACACGTTCGCCGCCTCACACAGTACTGCAAGCTGTACCTTCATGGGTAGTGACTCCCTCTTTCTGGGGGCTAAGCTCCACGTGAAACACAAGATATACCACGGCTACGCCCTGGCGGCCTCCGCGAGCATCCTGACGAGGATCGACGTCTGCTCGCTGATCGACCGCTCGTCCCGCTCCCAGCGGGCCACCGTGTTGGGAGCGACCCCGATCTCCTCGGCCAGTTCCGCCTGAGTCAGGCTGAGTTCCCGCCGTATCCGGCGGAGTTGCTTGCCGGTCATCGGACCGAGGCCGCCAGCGCCTTGAGTGCAGCAAGCGCCCCCTTGTAGCCCTCGCGGTCGCCACCGATCCAGAGCGGTGTGAGACCGGGTCGCTCAAGGGTGTAGAGTCCGTCCGGCTCCAGGTAGACCACGGCTCCCGGCCAGGCGTGACCGGCGATCCGGGAGAGGTGTCCCTCCACGGTGCGGAGGTCCTGCGCCTCGGCATCCTGCCTCGCCTGTTGCCAGGCCCGGCGACGCGCCGTGCAGACGGTGAGGTGCCCGGGCTGGTGGGCATGGACACACTCCTCCCCCACCCCGACCCCACAGGTGGGACAGGCCACGGCCTGCATGATACGCTGCTCGCGGGTCTTGCTCGCCATCGGCGGGCTCCTTCGTTGGTTTGGTAAGGGGGGAGGGTGGGCACGGAGGTGCTGCGTCGCGCTGAAGAGTAACCAAAATCCACTCAACGCTTCAATGGGGCCGCGCCCACCACCAGTATATCACTCCCCTGTGACAGTGTCCACCAGGGGGTCGCCCTCGGACAGAATCCACCGGCCTCCTCGATCCTCCTGCTTCCAGCGCCGGCATTCACATTCGCCCTCCCGCCAGTTGGCCTCCCACTGGCGGGTCTGGATCCGGCCCCACTCGATATCCCCACCGCAATGGCGGCACGGCGTGTCGGCGGTCTGCATCCTGGCGCACACCACCTCGCCCTCGTCGGCGACGTAGTAGTCGGCGCAGGGCTCGCAGCAGGGGGCCCCGCCGTCATCGGTCGTAGTGGCGGGCTCGGTGCAGCCACATCCGCCGCAGGTGCAGGTCTTCTCCTCCTCGATCTCGATGGTGTCATCCATCGCGTCGTCGAGGGTCTCGTCATCCTCGCCCGTCTCGTCTGCGAGATGGGCACGGAGCGCCGCATAGGGGTCGTGTCGGTAGTCGGCGACCTGGTGCCCGGTGCTCTCCCACTCGCCGTCGATGCTGTAGCTCAGCACGGGACTGGCGGCCTGGGCCCAGTTGGCGGCGATGGCATAGACCTCGCCGCGCGCCCACGGCTCGACAGCTAATCCGGAGGTGCCATCTGGCGTAGTGATTCTGGCAATGTCGGTCATGGTGTGTCTCCTCGTGGCTCGGATCTCAGGTCCGGCTCCTGGCAGCCCGCACGGGGACTGCTCCGTCTGTCTGATACAATATACCATTGGTATAGGTGGGTGTCAAGGGGGTGGGTGCTGCCCCCCCCATTTTTTTACTGGTTCGCCATCACCTGCACCAGCATCTCGACTGATCGCCGGAGCCGGTCACTGATAAGTTCCGCTGGCTTCTGCTCGGCCCGTAGGATCGTCGATCGGGCGCACTGCAGGGACTCGGCCAACTGTGCTTGTGACAGCCCGATACTGGTCCTGATGGCCCGGAGCTCCTTCCCGGTCATTGCCTGGCCCTGTGGCGGTCGGCCCGCCATGCTTGCACCCCCTCAAATTCCCGGGTCCGTTCTTCGCTCATAGCGTGCGACACCGCGGCGACGAAGTCGGGCCACATGGCCTCCGCCGCCTCCCGCGGGTTCT